>JBMFPM010000033.1:304-10866 GCA_049969135.1 Anaerolineae bacterium | reverse complement strand
AGCGTGCGCTCAAAATTAGCTCCAGGACGGTCCATCTTGTTGACAAAGCCAATGCGCGGTACACCAAAGCGGTCGGCCTGGCGCCACACCGTTTCCGACTGCGGTTCGACGCCGGCCACGGCATCGAAGATGACCACGCCACCATCCAACACGCGCAATGACCGCTGCACCTCTGCCGTAAAATCAATATGGCCTGGGGTGTCAATAATGTTGATTTGATGCCCCCGCCACTCGCATGTTACCGCTGCCGACTGGATAGTAATGCCTCGTTCGCGTTCCTGATCCATAAAATCGGTAACCGTCGTGCCATCGTCCACGTTGCCCATACGGTACGTTTGACCGGTGTGGAACAGAATGCGCTCTGTGGTTGTTGTTTTGCCCGCATCAATGTGGGCAATGATGCCGATGTTGCGCACTTTGCTGATATCGAATTGATATGTCTTTTGATTACTAGCCATTTCTCACAATCCATCATTCTTGTATAAGCGTGCACCCTAAAAGCCATCACAGGCACACAAAACGAGGCAGTCACAGCGCCTTACCTCTGTAACTGCCTCGTAACAGGGTCACGCCAAATTGCCTGAGGCCTGTGCCTCAGGCAAGAAACATTGTACTGTACTAATCCTGATTTGTCAAATCAACCAGACTCCGACTTTTCCGGTTGGCAACGACCGTAGATTTCTGTTATCTTGCGCAGGCGCTTTTTGATCTCAGGGGTTAATGCGTCAGGCAGGAAACGCCAACTCCAATTGCCCCCTAAACGGCTAGGGTAGTTCATACGTGCCTCTGTCCCTAGGCTAAGCACCTCTTGTAAGGGGACAATGGCCGTATCGGCGACAGAAGCAAACAGCCAGCGAATGAAATCCCAGGGGAGGTCGTGCCCATCGGTGCCAAAATAAGCCAATACCGCTTCCCGTTCTTTTTCTGTGGCTGTATTGAACCAGCCAATAATTGTGTCATTATCATGTGTACCCGTGTAGGCTACACAGTGCTGGATATAGTTGTGGGGCAGGAAAGGATCATTGGCGTCACTCGCGAAGGCAAACTGCAATATGCGCATGCCCGGAAACCCAAAGCGCTCACGCAGTTCGACCACAGGTGGTGTGATGACTCCCAGGTCCTCAGCGATAATGGGTAGCTTCCCTAATGCCTTCTCTACAGCAAGGAACAAATCAGCCCCGGGCCCTTTCACCCAGCGGCCTCGCACGGCGGTTTTCTCCGTAGCAGGCACTTCCCAATAGCCTTCGAAGCCCCGAAAGTGATCCAGGCGGACGACATCTACCAGTTCGAAGATGGCTCTAAAGCGTTCAATCCACCAAGCATAGCCTGTTTCTGCCATGCGATCCCATCGGTATAGGGGATTGCCCCATAGTTGGCCTGTCTCGCTAAAGTAGTCGGGAGGCACACCGGCAACTACCGTGGGATTTCCCTTCTCATCGAGGTAGAAAAGGGTTGGATTTGCCCACACATCGGCGCTATCATGAGCCACGAAAATAGGGATGTCGCCGATGATGCGAACGCCATGCTCATTAGCGTACCACTTCAGGGCACTCCATTGCCGGAAGAATTGGTATTGCAAATACTTGTGTCGCGCGACATCTTCAGCAAGGGCTTGTTTCCAGCGCTCCATGGCTTCGGGCTGCCTAGAGGCAATGTCCCTTTCCCAGGCAGTCCACACGGCGCCGCCGTGTTGATCTTTCAGAGCCATGAAAAGAGCATAGTCATCCAGCCAGGCGCGCTTTTGGGCGCAGAAAGCAGCAAATTCCGTCTTTTCAAGAAGGTTACTCTTGCGCTGAAAGTTCTCGAAAGCTTTGCGCAACAAGCGCGTTTTGTAGGCAATAACCGGCCCATAGTCTACGCGCTCTGCGGGGAAATCAGGTACATCCTCTACGTCCGCTGGAGAAAGATGCCCTTGTTCGATCAGCAGGTCTGGACTAATCAGCAAGGGGTTGCCAGCGAAAGCAGAGAAACATTGGTAAGGAGAATCACCATAGCCAGTGGGGCCTAGAGGCAATACCTGCCAGATGCTCTGGCCGGTCTCATGGAGGAAATCAACAAAGCGATACGCTTCTGGGCCCAAATCGCCTATGCCGTAGCGACCTGGCAATGAAGTGGGATGCAAAAGGATACCACTGGATCTGGGGAATCTCATTGCGTTGCCTCCATCAAATGAATTGAGTGCCGTCGGGCTGTCTACCTAGTCCGACTGATTATACCCCGGTTGGTCACTGTAGCAAAGCGGAATCCACAATGATGGCGCTTTGGAAGCATAGCTAATAGATCGAGGGAGCGCAGGCACTTGCTTCGCTCCCTCGACTCGATCTGTAGGTTCAAATTGCTCTAGTAGAAGTGGAACCGGCCCTAGGGTAAAAGTCGGCTATCTTCGCAATATTCTGAATGGAGCTTGCCTAGGCTATTTGCTTTCAGCAGCGATTTTTGCCTTGAGCTCTGCCAGGCGAGCCTCTATCTCGATATCTTCTTGGCTCTTTTCGGCTTCCAACACCGCTGCGCTCATCGCAGCCAATTCCTCCCGTGCCGCCGCTTTAGCAGCTTCCTGCTCCATGCGCTCCTTCATCCGCTCAATGCCTTTGATCGCTTCTTTGGCTTTGCCAGCGCTTACTTTGGTAGCCGTGATTTTCTCCTGTGCGCGAGTCGCCTTGTACTTGGCGAGGAGCGCATCCCGTTCGCTCCTGATAGTCGCTAGCTTTTTCTCGATCTGTTCGTACTGTTCCTGCAGTGCAGCTACCTTTTCCTTTTGTGCTTCCCAGGCTGTGGTGGTGGTCTGCACCTCATCTTGATAGGCTCGCGCTGCCCGCAGAGCGGACCGCGCTGCTTCATCCTTGCCCAGTCGTACGGCTTGTTCCGCCTTTTCTTCCCATTCTCGAACTTGCCGCTTGCGTTCCTCTAGGCGAGCTGCCAGACGCTTCTCATCAGCCATGGCGTTGACCAGTTCTTCTCGAGCCTCGTTCACGCCGCTCTCGAGATCACGGATGTACTGCTCCAGCATGATCTCTGGATTTTCGGCCCGGTCCAACAAATCGTTGATGTTAGCTTTCATGATCGTACTGATGCGCTCCAGAATGCCCATTTTCTCCCTCCTTAGAATTTGCTCTACCAATTGTCATGGATAATTGTATCACATTTTGTCCAAATTGCCTGACATGACTCTGTCAGTTGGCTGACATGGTGCCGGTTTCCGTCTATGGGAGCGAGGATTCATGCCGGATGGTTCTCTGGGCCGAATCCGAATGTAGATAAGAAGAGGTGTCGAAGCGTCAATGGGGGTCGGTTCATTTGACAATACTTGCCTGAAGTAGCTATAATTGCCTGTATTTTAACCATAGGAAGGTAGGAGCTATGCCAAAAAGGACATATCAACCCAAAAAGCTGCACCGTCAGAAAGTGCATGGGTTTCGTGCCCGCATGAGTACCAGAAGCGGTCGGCGTGTGTTGAAGGCACGGCGTCTGAAGGGCCGCAAGCGTGTTTCCATTTGATTCAGCAGGACAGACAGGGCGTGAACACGGGACACGGTGATTTCGGAGCATTCCAGCATGGAGAGACGCTATCGCCTGGCTCACAGGGGGCAATTTCAGCGTGTACGCAGCCAGGGTCGGTCATGGTCTCATCCATTGTTGGTGCTCCTCGCTGCAGAGAACGATTTGCCCTACAGCCGCTTTGGCTTCCTGGTAAGCAAACGTATCGGCAAAGCAGTGGTGCGCAATCGTGTGAAGCGTTTGATGCGCGAAGCAATGCGTATGCGTTTGCATGAAGTTAGTTCGGGATGGGACATTGTGTTAATTGCCCGCACGCCAATTGTGGAAGCGGACTTTTGGCGCATTGGTGAAGCCCTGGATTCTCTGCTGCAACGAGCTGGCTTAAAAGCAAAACCTGTGCAAACGGTGGATGTATCTCAGTGAAGCGAGTTGCTTTAGTTTTGATCAAATTCTATCAAAAACGTATCTCGCCCGCTTTGCCTCCTTCGTGCCGTTTTGTGCCCTCGTGTTCTGAATATGCGTACGAAGCAATCAATAGATATGGTCTATGGCGCGGAGGTTGGATGGCGGTCAAGCGCCTCAGCCGTTGCCATCCGTTGAACCCCGGAGGCTATGATCCCGTACCTTAATCTATATGGTACTCGCTGTAGAATAAAATAAGGGAGGAACTTTTGAAAACCTTGCATGTTAAAGTGGTTCTCACTATGGTGCTCATCGCACTGATGAGCGCATTGGGAGGCTGTGCACCTACAGCCACAGTGCCGGCTTGGTCTAGCGTAACGGTTGCCGGTGGGATATTATACACAGGTGGGCAAGCAGGACGCGTGTATGCGCTGGATGCCACCAATGGTGCCGAGATCTGGCAGTATCCGCCTTCATCCGAGAAGGCTATCGGCGCATTATATGCAGCACCGGTGTTGCTGGATGATACGCTCTATGTTTGTTCCCACGACCACAATCTCTACGCCATTGATGCCAACACCGGATCGCTGCGCTGGAAGTTCAGCACCAATGGGTATATCCTGGCTGAGGTTACTGTCTCCCAAGGCATGTTGTACCTTGCCTCTAGTGATCACAAGATCTATGCCCTGGAAGCTCAAAAAGGGTTGAAGAAATGGGAGTTCACTACCCGCAACTGGATTTGGGCTCGCCCTACCGTAGCGAATGATAAAGTCTATGTGGCTTCCTTTGATCACAAGCTCTATTGCCTTGACGCAGTGAGCGGAGAGGCGCTTTGGGATTTTCAAGCCGCTGGCGCCTTTGCAGGTAGCCCTGCAGTTGCCGGTGATACGGTCTATTGTGGGGCATTTGATGGCAAAGTGTATGCGCTCGATGCCAACAGTGGTGCTGTACGCTGGCAGTTTGAAACCGGCCATTGGGTGTGGGCTGGTCCACTGGTTGTGGAAGGCGTGGTCTACGTTGGTTCCTTGGACACAAAGCTCTATGCTTTGGATGCAGCTACAGGTACAAGAATCTGGGATTTTGCGGCGAATGGTTTGATCCGAGCCACGCCAGCTTATAGCAACCAAACTCTGTATGTTGGTACGGACAATGGTACATTGTATGCCGTGGATGCCAGTACTGGGCGACAAAAATGGGCCTTTAAAGCCGATCAGGCTATCCTCACCGCGCCAGTAGTATCCGATGGTACGGTGTACATAAGCGTTCTTGGTGACACAATCTATGCATTGGATGCTGAAACAGGTGTTCAGCGCTGGAACGTGACTCCGAGCAAGAGAAAATAGGAGGTCTTCTCAAGTGGGTCAGATTTGGAATACAGTGATTTTTGAGCCAATGTTAAATGGCTTGCTCTTCTTGTACTCACTGCTGGGTCGAAATTTTGGCCTCAGCGTGATTGTCTTCACCGTCCTGGTACGAGTGTTGACGCTGCCTATCACAATGCAGCAAATGCGCTCGGCTAAGGCCAGTCAAGATCTTCAACCCAAGTTACAAGAATTGCAGAAGAAGTACAAAAACGATCGCGAGAAGCTCGCAGAAGAGCAAATGAAATTGTACAAAGAGGCGGGAGTCAACCCGCTTGGTTGCCTTGTGCCAACTTTGATTCAATTACCCATCTGGATTGGATTATACCAATCTATTATCAATGCCCTGCCAGACAATCCATTACAATTGCTTAACCTGGCGCGACACATATACCAGCAGTTCCCTCTCTTGTCGAGCCTGGTGCCTCTGAACCCTAGGTTCCTTTGGCTGCACCTGGGTCGTCCGGATCCATACTATGTTGTGCCTATTCTGGTCGTAGCCACCATGTGGGTCCAACAAAAGATGATGGCTGCTCCCACGGCTGATCCGCAGCAACAGGCTATGAACCAGAGTATGGAACTGATGATGCCTATGATGTTCGGTATAATTACCCTGCAGTTGGCTTCGGGGTTAGGCTTGTACTTTGTCGCAACCAACCTCGTAGGCATTATTCAGCAGTATTTTGTCAGCGGGTGGGGTGCGTTAGCTACCCTATTTGGTGGCCAGACTGGGCAAGCCAGCGCAACTTCGCCAAAAGGTAAAGGCTATGGACGAAAAAAGTAGTAGAAGCATTGAGGTCAGCGCACGCACTGTTGATGAGGCTGTGCTCAAGGCATTGGAGCAATTGGGCTTGAGCCGGGAAGAGGTTACCATCGAAGTGATCAAGCCAGGAAGTCGTGGCTTATTGGGCTTGCGCGGTGAAGATGCGGTGGTCAGAGTAACTGCTAAAGAACCGCCATCCAGCACAGTAGAGGAGGTCTTGGAACAACTACCATCCACCGGAGAAGAAACCGCGCCGTCTTCTGGAGTACAGGCGGTTCAAACCGAACTGCCCGCTGCAGGACAAGAGGTACTGGCTCAGCTAGGCAGCGAAGTGTTGCAGAACTTGCTCAGCTATATGGGCCTTCAGGCAAGGGTTACTAGAGAAGAGGTACCTGCAGAAATGCAAGCCGAGGCCCCTGTGGTGGCATTCAATATCAGCGGCACAGACCTAGGTGTGCTCATTGGACGGCGGGGAGAAACCTTGCGCGATTTGCAGTATTTGACCTGCTTGCTCATCAGTCGTCAGACCCAGCATTGGCCTAACGTGATTGTGGATGTAGAACATTACAAATCCCGTCGCCAGAAATCACTGGTTGATCTGGCGCGACGCATGGCGAATAGGGTTCGGATTACCGCACAGCCGGTATCCTTGGAGCCGATGCCTGCCTACGAACGGCGTATTGTACATTTGGCTTTGCGCGATGACCCTGATGTCTATACAGAGAGCGTGGGGCAGGATGATAAACGAAAGGTAGTCATCCTGCCGAAGAAATGATCCCTTCCTATTCTTCGACGTCGATACTGCAATGTGAGAAGGGAGGCATGGCTGGACCCCCTGACTTTCTGGCTATTGGGCATGTAACGAAGGATTTGTTACCAGGCGGTAACTACACTATAGGAGGGACAGCGACCTATGCAGCACTTACAGCACAGCGACTGGGCCTTTCGGTGGCTGTCCTTACCAGCGCTCCGCCTGAATTGGAGCTATCCAGTGCTCTGCCGCAGATCGCTTTACATATCGTCCCTTCCGATGTTGCCACTACTTTTGAGAATATCTATGAGGGGCAGAAACGTCGCCAGTTTGTGCATGGCATAGCCAGTCCGTTAAGAGCAACGCATCTTCCCGGGGTCTGGAAACAGGCCCCCATTGTTCTGCTGTGTCCATTGGTGCGTGAGTTGGATTTGGATTGGATTGGTATATTCCCGAAAGCTATCGTGGGGGTTACTCCTCAGGGTTGGATGCGACAATGGGACAAGCAGGGCCTGGTCACAGCAAGAGCTTGGACAGAAGCACCGCAGATTCTGCCCAATGTCGAGGTGCTGGTATACAGTGAAGAAGATGTCGCCTGCGATGAGGCAGTGATTCGCCAGTATGCCGAACTGGCCAAGATTGCGGTAGTTACCCGTGGTTGGCGTGGGGCAACCGTGTTTTACAATGGTATCGCACGCGACTTTCCGGCATTTCGTGCTAAGGAAGTAGACCCTACTGGGGCAGGCGATGTCTTTGCGGCAGCTTTTCTCGTGCGACTTAAAGAAACAGGCGACCCGTACCAAGCTGCACCTTTTGCCAACAGTGCGGCATCTTTTTCCATCGAGGGCTTGGGGACAACCACTATTCCAACCAGGGAGCAAGTGGAAGAGCGTTTGCGCTTCGGCAAGCTGTACAAGTGAGAGCAAGGAAATATGAGCCTGGTCTATGCTGTGGCGAATCAGAAAGGCGGAGTAGGCAAAACCACGACGGTGGTCAATGTGGGGGCATACCTGGCCGCAGCCGACAAGCGGGTCTTGTTGGTTGATATTGACCCGCAAGCTAATGCTACGAGCAGTCTGGGCATTGACAAAAACAGCTTGCGACACTCGATTTATGATGTCATTGTTGCAGGCAAGCCGTTGCAAAGCGTGCTGATGCTGACCAAGCGTGTGGGACTTGATTTAGTTCCCTCTGCTCCGGCTCTCGCTGGTGCAGAAATCGAACTGGTCAACATGATGGCCAGGGAATATCGCCTCAAGACCGCGTTGGCATCCATTCGCGACCGCTATGACTACCTCTTTATTGATTGTCCTCCCAGCCTTGGCTTGCTCACAATCAATGCTCTGGTCGCTGCCGATGAGGTCATTATTCCTGTACAATGTGAGTACTTGCCGATGGAAGGCCTGGCGCAACTACTACGCACCATTGAGTTAGTGCGCATCAACCTTAATCCCTCATTGAGTATCAGGGGACTTCTGATGACCATGTACGATGCGCGCACTAGCCTAGCTCAGCAGGTTGTGGAAGAAGTGCGCCGGCACTTTCCAGACAAAACTTTCCAAACGATTGTGCCTCGCAGTGTGCGCTTAAGCGAAGCCCCGAGCTATGGAGAACCAATTCTGGACTATGCACCACATTCCCCAGGGGGAATGGCTTATCAAGCGTTGGCACAGGAGATCATGAACAGTAACTGATTTGCTTCTTAAGCCACAGCTTTTGGCAAGGGCTAGTTAGGGGGAGTTATGAGCAGCAAGCGGCGAGGTTTGGGCAAAGGATTGGGTGCTTTGATCCCCGGTGCGGAAGCCCCTTCTGGGCTGATCGAAGTTCGGGTGGATGAGATTGCCGCCAATCCACGGCAGCCCAGGCAGGATGTCAGTTCAGAAAGCTTGCAAGAGCTGGCTGCTTCCATTCGCGAACATGGGGTGCTTCAGCCACTGATTGTAACTGAAATAAGTCCGGCCGGCTCAGCCAGTGGGCCGCGCTATCAGCTCGTTGCCGGTGAGAGGCGTTGGCGTGCGGCCATGTTGGCAGGGCTGGATGTTGTCCCGGTATTGGTCAAGGAAACGACTCCTCAGGAGACACTAGAGCTGGCTCTGGTCGAGAATATCCAACGCGCGGACTTGAATCCCCTGGAGGAAGCCAATGCCTATCGTCAACTGATGGAGGAATTTGGGCTAACGCAGGAACAGGTAGCAGAACGGGTGGGGCGAAGCCGGGTTAGTGTAACCAACTCCCTGCGTTTGTTGCGACTGCCGGATGAAATCAAGGATGCACTCTTAGCCAACCGCATTAGCGAGGGGCATGCGCGAGCGTTGCTGGCGTTGCCTGAGGAGCACTTGCAACTGCGTGTCTTACACGCTATCGAAAAACAGGGGCTCTCCGTCCGACAGACAGAAGAAATAGTGAGACGCCTGGCAGCAGGAGAGCAGGCGCAGAAGAAAGCTACGCCACAGCAAACCCCTGAAACCCGTGCCTTGGAAGATCGTTTCGCTAGAGCTCTTGGTACTAAAGTGAACCTCTACCGCAGCAAGCGCGGCGGGAAGTTGGTGATTCATTTCTTCTCGGAAGAGGAACTGCAAGCCCTATACGATCGGCTTGTCGGTGAAGAGTAGCCAACTTCGTGTGGCAAGCACTTCATCTTCTTTCCTACAACGCAGGCAGTAGATTCTCAGCCCTTGTGTTTGTCCTCTTCACCGATGAACAAGCTCATGAGAAAACTGACGATACTGATAACCAATGCACCCCAGAAAGCAGAGCCAAATCCCTGGACATAGAAACTTACCCCGAAAAGTTCTGCCAATCGTGTGGCGATCAGCAGCATTGCCCCGTTAATCACCAAGATGAACAAGCCCATGGTTAAGATGATCAGCGGGCAGCTTAGCAGGGTCAGGATGGGACGCACAGTGGCGTTCACAAGGCCAAAGATAAGTGCCATGCCGGCTAATGTCTGCCAGCCACCTTCATACGAAATACCTGGTACTAGGCGCACCGCTGCGTACAGTGCAATGCTGGTGATCAACCAACGTAACAAGAAGCGCTTCATAGTTCTCCTTTCTGATAGCTTGTTCTCTGCAGTGTTCTTCTAACCAGCCTCACGGTCCAAATTCAACCCCATCTGGTCCAGGAGGCGAAGGGTGCGGAAACCGATTCGCTGGAACGCTTGAAGTGCCTCAGGGTGAGAGGTAGAGACAGTAGAGGCTACTTCGCGGTCCGGGAAATGGCTCAGCCAATCTAACCCTGAAGCTACTAATCCTTCCTCGATTGCCCCACGATGCTCTGGGTGTACATAAATTTGCAGGCGATGCGCTGCCTTGGTATATTGGCCGGTGGCTTGCAATAACGCCACAATGTGACCATCTTTTTCGAGAAGCCAATCCCGAGTTTGGCGAAGGTATAACAGGGAATCCAGCCAACGCCCAAGGCTTTGTTTTATGGTGGGGCGATAATGGCTGTCAACGATGGGCCGTACTGCTTGCACTGCCTCTGGCGTAGTGGCTTGCAGAAGGTGGCAAACTCCTTGCCAATCTTCGGGGCGGCGCTCTCGAAGTACCAAGGTCGGCGTCTGTCGCTGCGCTTGCTTACCCACAGGTAGGCTGAGTTCCGCTATGGTGTCATACACCTGGAATCCCAATTCTGTGTACAGTTGGCGAGCGGGAGCGTTGTCTGTTTGCACTTCCAGGATGATCCAACGGGCACCCTTTTGCCTTGCTTCCTGTATTGCTGCTTTCATCAATTGGCGAGCAATGCCACGCCCGCGAAAATCGGGGTGTACAGCCACATTGCTAATACT
>JBMFPM010000033.1:0-294 GCA_049969135.1 Anaerolineae bacterium | reverse complement strand
TCCACAAGTTGGGCTGCTCGCTTTCGCGCGTGAGAGAGACATTGCCGACCAGTTGTCCATTGGCAATCCATACGTAGCCACGGAGAAAGGGTGAGAGCAGGCGGAAGAAAGCATCGAAAATCCAGAGCAGCGGTCCGGCTCTTGCAAGCTCTCTCATCTCCGTTACAATGGGATTGGCAGTCAGGTCAAGCTCTGATTGAAACGTCAGTTCAATCAGATTGGCCAGTTGCAGCAAATCGCGCCGTATATTAAATGGCCGCAACCCTTCCTTTGGTGCCCTATGGGCACTCACTT
>JBMFPM010000032.1:2360-10922 GCA_049969135.1 Anaerolineae bacterium | reverse complement strand
GTGATGCGTCCCATTTGTGGGGACAGGAGACTGCCGATGCTCTAGCCCAGATACGCGCTGAAGTGGGTTCGCCTCGAGCGCGAGCCATGTTGATTGGCCCAGGAGCAGAAAATCTGGTTCCGTATGCGTGCATTTCCAATGATCTGAAGCACTTTGCGGGGCGATGCGGCTTGGGAGCCGTGATGGGCGCGAAAAAGTTGAAAGCAATTGTGGCTTATGGAAGCCAACCTGTGCCCGTAGCAGACGCGGAGAAAATCAAGGAACTGGGGCAGTGGATGCGCAGAAACCTGCATCTAGCAGGAAATTTCCCCCTCTGGGGAACAGGAGCAGTGCAAGAGCTTTTCGAGCAGCAGGGTAACTTGCCAGTCAGGAACTTTCGCGAAGGAGAATACCCGCAAGTCAAGTGCCAGTTGCCGCAGACCATCCGCGCTGAGCTGGGTAGCACGATGGAAGCATGTTACGCCTGCGCGGTACGCTGTAAAAAGCGCGTCGCCGCCGAAAAGCCATACCCTATTGATCCTCAGTATGGTGGCCCAGAGTATGAAACGCTAGCTGCAATCGGTTCCAATTGTGGCATCGCGGACACCGCTCTGTTGTGCAAAGCAAACGAGGTTCTCAATGCGTATACCATTGACACGATTTCCTTTGGAGTCAGCTTGGCTTTTGCGATGGAATGCTTTGAGGGTGGCTTGCTCACGGTAAAGGATACGGATGGGCTGGAGCTACGGTTTGGGAACGGGGATGTGCTATTGCCGGCTATTGAGAAAGTGGCGAAGCGTGAGGGGTTTGGCGCATTCCTGGCTCTGGGCGTCAAGGAGATGGCCAGACAATTGGGTAGTGGCAGCGAGCGCTTTGCCATGCACGTCAAGGGGCAGCCCTATCCCATGCATGAGCCCAGGTTGAAGCGGGGACTTGCCTTGGGCTATGCCGTATCCCCCACCGGTGCGGATCACCAGCATTCCTTGCATGATACTAACACGACCACGGAAACCGGGATAGAGGCTATGCGGCCACTGGGCATCTTGGAACCTGTGCCACTAGATGACTTTGGGGCAGATAAAGTGCGCCTTGCCATACGCTTTTCCACCGCTTCCGTGGCACGCAACTGCACTGTGCTTTGCCAGTTCGTCCCTTGGAGCTTCCCGCAGATTATTGACATTATCCGCGCAGCCACAGGTTGGGCAGACTATAGCCTGTACGAGTGGATGGAAAGCGGAGAGCGTGCTCTGAACCTGGCGCGTCTGTTCAACCTACGCGAGGGCTTTTCGGCCTCCGACGACTGGTTGCCGCAGCGTTCCTTTGAACCTCCTATCAATGGTGCGCTGAAGAACCAAGCGGTGCGTGCAGACGAACTGCGTGAAGCTATCCGCCTCTATTATGGTATGATGGGCTGGGACCCAAAGACAGGTGTGCCTACGGAAGGCAAGTTGCGAGAGTTGGGATTGGATGAGTATGTAGCTTTGGCGCAGTCTTTCTGGCAGAAATCGGAGCAAGTTTCCTCGTCTTCAATCGGACTACATAGAACGTAGCGGAGCTAAATACGTAAGGGGAGGTTTTGTATGGTGAAGACCATAGACTTACGCAGTGACACTGTAACTTTGCCCACCCCTGACATGCGCGAAGCCATGTACCGCGCTGAGTTGGGTGATGACGTCTTCGGCGAAGACCCTACCGTGAATCGCCTGCAGGAGATGGCGGCGGAGCGCATGGGCAAGGAAGCAGCGCTGTTTGTCGCCAGCGGCACGATGGGCAACTTGGTTGCCTTGTTAACCCACTGTGGCCGGGGCGATGGTGCGGTCATGGGCCACCTTTCCCACACCTTCCTCAATGAAGCGGGGGGTTCGGCTGCATTGGGTGGTATCTACCTACTGGCTGTCCCCAATCAACCGGATGGCACGATTGATCCTGCAGTAATCGAGCGCGTGATTCCTGTTGAAGACATCCACCATCCGCGCATAAAGCTTATCTGCCTGGAGAATACCCATAACTACTGCAACGGCGCACCATTGACCGCGCAGTACACGGCAGAGGTAGCCGCTCTGGCGCACCGGCACGGTCTTGCTCTTCACCTGGATGGGGCGCGTATTTTCAATGCAGCGATTGCCCTTGGTGTGGAGGCTCGCGAATTGGCAGCGTCGGCAGACTCGGTCATGTTCTGCCTCTCTAAGGGTTTAAGTTGTCCTGTTGGCTCATTGCTCTGTGGCAGCGCCGAGTTCATCACAAGAGCACGCCGTATGCGCAAGATGGTAGGCGGCGGCATGCGCCAGGCTGGGGTGCTTGCTGCAGCAGGGATTGTCGCCCTGGAGCAGATGGTGGATCGGCTCGCAGAAGACCATGAAAATGCACAAATATTGGCCCAAGGCATTGCCGAAATCCCCGGCTTGGGGTTGGATCCGAAGACCGTGCGCACCAACATTGTCTTCTTTGACTTCCTAGACAGTCGTATGACCGTAGAACAGTTCATTGCCGCGCTCCAGAAAGAGGGTGTTCTCATCCTAGCACTGGGTCCCAATCGTCTGCGTGCTGTAACGCACTATGGCATTGAGCGCGCGGATGTCGAGCGGGCTCTGCAAGTGATGCGGCGCATTATGGCTGCATAAGCGCCAATGAGTTTGTGATGCCGTTTACTCCTTTCTCCCGTTTCCTGGCTGCTGCACGACGACAACCGGTAGATCATGTGCCGGTTGTCGCTGCCGCTAGCGACTTTTACCTAGCTCCCCTACTTGGCATTTCTGACCCTGATGACCCAGAAGCCAAGCTGGAGATGCTGGTGCGCGGCGCAGAGTATTTCCCCGATCAGCCCCTCTTGTTCGTCATTACTCCCTGCGCAGCCCTGCATCTGAATATGCTGCGCCAGGTGGACAATCGGGATGCCTATTTCGAGCGGCCGGAGGATTGGCTACGTGTGGGGCGTCTCTACGGCGCTCGCGAACTAACGCAGATCCATATTCCTGACCCATCATCCTGCCCCGAACACATGGTCATGCTGCAGATTATCCAATGGTACTATGAGAACATTCCCCCGGAACTAGTGGAACGTTTTGGCTATGTCAAAGGGCTGATCCGCTTCGAAAACCCCTTCGATCGGCTGGCTCAGAATTTGGGTACGGAATGGTTCAAATTCATGTACACGGATCCGGCTTTCGTGCATGATGCGATGGAATTGTTCACCGAAGCCAGCCTGGTAGGGGCGCGTTCTTTAGCAGAGGAATTCGGCCCGCCAGTTTGGGTGATGCTAGCCGAAGACATGCCCTCCATGGTGGGACCAGAACATTACCTGGAATTCGTTGCTCCTTATCATCGGCGCCTGTTCGAAGCTTTTCCTGAGGCAGTCAAGTTCATGCACAATGATGGGGATGCCGCACATCTCATTGAAGTACTACCGGAATGTGGAATGGACATCTGGCACATGGGTCCCCGCGTGCCCATTGAGCTTGCCAAGGCGAAAATCGGGGCGCGTGTTGCCTTGATGGGCAATCTCGATCCGCTTCGTGTCATGCTGCAGGGTAGTGACGAGCAATTCGATGCCGAATGTCGGCGGATTATCGAGGCTGGCAAACCAGAGGGAGGGTTTGTCTTCTCTACCGGCGGTGAATTGAGCCCAGGGACGGACCCCGAGCGGGTGCGCGCCATGTCAAGGTATGCCCAACAGTTTGGGACTTACACTTCATAAAGGCGCTCAGCGTCTCCGCTCAACTACTGCCCCTGCCATAATTCCCGCTGGTCAGCACCACGTCAAACAGGTTGACTATTCCGTCTCCATTCACATCTTCCGGGTCGTTGCCTATTGCCTGGGTGCCATAGCGCCCGGCGATCAGGACCAGGTCGAAAAGGTTCACCGTATTATCGCTATTGATGTCACCTGCCAGGAGCGAGATATCTGGCACAACGGTTTCTCCGCCTGCGCGAACGGCTAAAGCGGGGTTGCGGTGGCGAAGGTAGCCTGCCATCTGAGCCATCAGCTCGTGTGTCCCGGCAGGCACTCCTATGATGCGAAAATTCCCTTCCGCGCTCGTTGTAACGCTATATCCATCTACAGAGACAAGCACTCCTTGATAGGTCTCGCGGCCTTGCAATAAGATGCGCCCTGAGACCACACCAGTGTTAGCGCCCGGCGTAGAGGTTATGGAAGGCGTAGGTGTACGAGTTGCCGTTCGGGTAGGGGTGGGAGTGGCTTGCTCACGTACCATGTTCACCAATGCTCCATAGGCAGGGCGCGGCGTACCGTCATGGTTCAGGATGGCGAACCAAGATTTCTGATCGCAGTAATCGTTCCACGGCACCAGGTTATAGTCCAGGTTCCACACAAACATGACACCCATCCAAGGCCAGTTCGCGCGGGCATAACGACAGGCGCGCACCAGGTAATCAGCCTGCGTCTGCGCGGAAACCCGCTGCCACCAACGGCTTGGCCAGCCGTCATAGCCATAGCATCCCTGGCCAGGATCGATAATCCAGCCAAATTCAGTTGCCCAGATGGGCTTGGCGGCATCGCCATACTGCACCATGACTTGGCGGTATTGCTCCACGCGGCGAAAACAGTGGATGGGGTTGCTGGAGGCATCCTCCGGCGCATAGCCAAAGCCGTACGGATGGGCGCCCAACACATCGAAATAGGGTTTTGCCCCGGCAGCGTACATACCACGCAAGAACTGCACATCATCCATCGCCAGATCGCCTACCCCGCCGTTCACTGCCAGCCCTGCGCTGACAATGAGGCAGTTCGGGTCAGCAGCTTTTGCGCGCAGGTAAGCCTCACGTAGATAAGCGACATACTCTGCCGGATCAGCATAGCGTGGTTTATGCCACATTTCCGCCAGATTGGGTTCGTTGCAGATTTGATAGGCAGCAATACGCCCACGGTACCGGCTAACCACCTCATAGACTGCATTGCCCCAACTTCCTATATCGGTAAGGGGGGATTCCCAGCCCAAGAGAAGGAGCGTTTTCAAGCCGTACCGCTCGGCTTCCTCGGCCTGTTCCGGGAAGTATATCCTTACCCACCCAAACCCCATCTCGGCGGTTTTGCGCGCCCCTACGCTGCTGGCGATGTTTGTACCATAGCCAGTGTATGCCACCTGGCCCCGAACAGGTAAGGAATTGGCCGGACAGAGTAGCATCAACAGGATGAGGAATGGTAGCGCACGGTATACGAAAACTTTCATATGCTGCTTTCCCAGGATCATGACCCATCCCTCACAGGTGGCTTACAGAAGCCTTTTTCGCAACACTTCCTCACTTGGCTTAGGCAGTATTCCTTACCCCTATGATCAAGACACGCCAGCTAGGCGGGCATTATGGCGGAGAAGCTGGAGGAACTCTACACTTTTAAGCCCGCGCTCTAGGATATAGACCAGGTAATCCCCCAACAGCCCTTCTACTTCGGCAAGAGTGGCTGGGCTCAATTGCAAGCGCGCACAATCTGCATGCTTATGCGTTTGCAAATAGCGCAAAAGCTTGAATGCCCCAAGTGAAATGGGTTTGGCGCCGCGCTGTCCCTCTCCGCAGCGTGGGCAAAGCATCCCGCCTTCCGCCGCAGAAAAGTAATTCACAAGGGGCTCCAGCGAGGCTTTGCAACGCAAGCATTGGAAAAGCTGAGGACGATAGCCAGCCAAGCCCAGAATCTGCATCTCCACAAAGCGCATCGTTAGCGGCAGATTGGAGGACTGGCAGATCCAGTTCAGCGCCTCACAAAGCAAGCAGTACAGCGGATAGTTCTCTGCCTGCTCCTCGCCAAAGCAGTCTACCAACTCCCCGATATAGTAGGCATGGCTCATTCGCCATAGGTCCTGACGTAACGCCAGATAAGGTTCTATGGTCTGTGCCTGGGTGATGATATCCAGATTGCGGCCGCGAGCCACCAGCAACTGCGTGCGCGTGAAGGATTCGAGGTGGCCAGCCTTGCGGCTGGTTGGCTTGCGGATGCCCTTGGCTAACAAGCGCAACTTGCCCATATAGGGAGTGTATACCGTCAGTAAGCGATCCGCTTCGCCAAAATCGCTGTGCTTGAGGACGACCGCTTCTGTGCGGTAGATTCGCTCACGGTCAGGCATCGTCGGATATCCCTTCTTGCAGGGGAAAAGCCTGGCTTCTGGCTTGCGCACACTGCGGAAAGATCACCAAAGGGCTCCTTACCGCATTTTGCTCATCGCCTCTTCCATAATCTTGATGCTGGAACTGGTGCCTATCCGAGTTGCACCAGCAGCGATCATCTTCTGGACTGTTTCATAGTCACGGATACCCCCAGCAGCCTTCACTCCCATATCTGGCCCCACCGTGCGCCGCATCAATTCCACGTCGTGCAGCGTTGCGCCACCTGGGCCAAAACCGGTGGAGGTCTTGACAAAGTCCGCCTGGGCCAATTTTGCCAACGTGCAGGCTTTGATTTTTTCCTCGTCGGTCAAGAGCGCCGCTTCGATGATGACCTTGGCCAGAACACCATGGCGATGGGCTACTTGCACCACTGCCTCGATATCGCGTTGCACAAGGGCATCGTTTCCGCTTTTGAGCGCTCCGATATTGATTACCATGTCCACTTCGGTAGCGCCATCACGAATGACTAACTCGGTCTCGTAGGCTTTTACTTCCGGCAGAGTGGCCCCCAAGGGGAAGCCGATGGTGCTGCTGACGCGCACCGGCGTGTCGCGCAAGAGTTCCGCACACTGCCGGACATAACACGGATTGACGCACACGGCGGCGAAACCGTATTCCCGTGCCTCGGCGCACAGCTTGGCGATCTGCTCCGGCGTAGCCTCTGGCTTCAGCAAGGTGTGGTCAATGTACTGGGCAAGTGCCACAAGCTCTTGCTGGTTGGATTCAGAACTTCTTTTCCCCATTTTATTCTCTCCTAGCGATAGTGAATCTCTTAAACCCCTCGTTCATGCAATAGGCGCACAGCTTCAGAGGCAACACGTGCCATCAACTCAATAGGTTCACGGTCGTGGGCAAAGGCTGCCTCTGGATCAAATTTGCCAGTCTCCCCCGCCACTTTCATCACATTGTCCAGGACTACGGCGATGGCTCCAGCGCGCAAGCCCCATATGCGGGCTAGGACAAAGATGATGCTCGCTTCCATCTCTGCGCCCAATACTCCCAGGCGCTGCAGGTCCGCAAAGTGCTCCGCCCAATCCGATTGCCAGAAGTTGTTGAAAGAGGAACCAGGCCGGGCATGGCGCGCATAGAAGCTATCCGCCGTGCGCGTGATGCCCACGTGATAGCGAGCCCCAAGCTTTTGGGCTGCTTCGATCAATGCCTGGGTAACGTCTAACGAAGCCACTGCGGGGAACTCGAGCGGAGCATACAGCCGCGAAGTGCCATCGTAACGCATGGCGGCATCGAAGATAGCTAAATCGCCGTTCTGTACATGGTCTTGAAAAGTGCCACAGGTGCCAATACGGATGAAGACACGTGCACCGACACGAGCTAGCTCCTCCAGGGCAATAGCCGTAGAAGGGCAACCAATGCCAGTGCTCGTGCAGGAAATAGGCACCCCTTTGTAAGCGCCTGAATAGGTTACATACTCGCGGTTTTGTGCCACCTTATGTGCCTCATCCCAGTATGCAGCCACGACAGGTACACGCCCTGGGTCACCGGGCAAGAGTACGTATGGGGCGACATCCCCTTCACGGCATTGGATGTGATACTGCAAACCCATTTTCCCTCCCTTCGTCACTAATTACCATGGAGATATTGTACCCTCTTCCTTTACTGCAGCAAAACAAGAGTGTTGAAAATCTTGTCACTCTGAATACAGTGAAGGGGGCAAAGGTTCAGTATGATACTGGGAAGATTTTTCAACACCTTCAGCAAAACGACGTTTGACAAAATGGCTTCAGGCGTGCTATCTTTGGTGCAGAATCGCAAGGGATGGGCGAAAGGGATGGTCATCCACATTGGCTGTTGCGGTTTCCCTGTAGCACGAAACAAGTACTACGAGCGCTTTTCCCTCGTTGAATTGCAGGAGACCTTTTACCGCTTGCCACGATTGGAAACAGTAGAAGGGTGGCGACAACAAGCTCCTGCTGATTTCGAGTTCACGCTCAAAGCTTGGCAGTTGATCACGCATGAACCGCGCAGCCCCACCTACCGTAAAGCTGGGCTGCAAATCCCCGCCGAGCAGGCTGCTCACTATGGCTTCTTCCGCCCAACGGAAGAAGTGCACGCCGCGTGGGATTCCACGTTGCAAGTAGCACAAGCTCTGCATGCCCGTGTGGTCGTCTTCCAATGCCCACCCAGTTTTACCCCTACCGAGGAACATATTGCCAACCTGCGCCAATTCTTCTCCACTATCAAGCGGGACAACCTGCTGCTGGCTTGGGAGCCACGAGGGGCATGGGATGACCAATTGGTCTCTAGTCTGTGCCAGGAGCTAGCGCTGATCCATTGTGTGGACCCCTTCCAACGCCTCCCGGTGTATGGCAATCCTGCCTACTTCCGCTTGCATGGCATTGGCGGCTACCGTTATTTGTACACAGAAGAGGATCTGCGCTGGCTGCTGAACCTGTGCCAACAACAGCAAGAGGTGTATTGCTTGTTCAATAATGTGCCCATGTGGCAATCTGC
>JBMFPM010000032.1:0-2260 GCA_049969135.1 Anaerolineae bacterium | reverse complement strand
ATGCACCTACTCGAAGTCAATGGTGCACAGATTCTCTTGGATTGCGGCTTGTTTCAAGGACGTCGGCAGGAAAGCTGGGAGCGCAACCGCCATCTGCCATGCGATGTCCGCCAACTGCAGGCGATGATCCTCTCGCACGCACACATTGACCACAGTGGGAATATCCCCAACTTGGTGCGTTCTGGCTACCGAGGGAAGGTCTATACCACTTCCGCCACGCGGGATTTGTGTAGCGCCATGCTCCTCGATTCGGCACATCTCCAGGAGAGCGACGTGACCTATGTCAACAAGAAACGGCACAAACAGGACTTGCCGGCAGTGGAGCCCATCTATACTGTTGCCGATGCCCGGGCCAGCCTGCGCCACCTGGTGAGCGTGGATTACCACAAGCCATTCGATGTAGCTCCTGGAGTGCGAGCTACGTTTTATGATGCCGGACACATTCTGGGTGCAGCCATCACAGTATTGGACATAGCAGAAAATGGCAAGCAATACTGCTTATGTTTTACCGGTGACCTAGGGCGTGTGGGCTTGCCTATCCTGCGGGATCCTGAAGTAATTCCCCACGTAGACTACCTCATCACTGAAAGCACCTATGGCGACCGGCTGCACGGTAGCCCCGATGAGGCACGAGCAACTTTGTGCGAGGTCATACGACAGACCTATCATCGTGGCGGCAAAGTGATTATCCCTGCCTTTGCCGTGGGCCGCACGCAGGACATTGTCTATGATTTGCACAAACTCATCATGAACGGCGATTTGCCAGCGCTGCCCGTCTTTGTGGACAGCCCGCTGGCGGTCAATGTGACCAAAATATTCCGCCTCCATCCCGAGTGCTACGATGCAGAAATGAGACAGTACCTGCAACAGCGGGAAGACCCCTTTGGTTTCTACCGTTTGCAGTACACTCGTTCTGTGGAAGAGTCGAAAGCTCTAAATCACTTCCCTGAGCCGTGCATCATCATCAGCGCCTCCGGCATGTGCGAAGGGGGGCGCGTCCTGCACCATTTGAAGAACAACATCGGCGACCCGCGAAACACGGTGCTCTTTGTAGGATTCCAGGCTGAGAACACTCTAGGCCGGAAACTCGTTGATGGCTGGAAATCAGTGCCCATTTTTGGTGAACCGTATGAGGTACGTGCCCAGGTGCAGATGATTGATGGCTACAGCGCGCATGCCGACCGTGAGGAATTGCTCCGCTATATCGCTCAACTCAAAACCAATGGAACCCTGCAACGTGTATTCTGCGTGCACGGTGATGCGCAAGCCTGTGAGGCGCTGGCTCAGGGAATCCGTGACTTGGGCGTTGCGGACGTAGTTGTTCCAGAACGTATGCAAGAAATAGAATTGTGATGGTGGAGACGACGGTGCCAGAGAACTCAACAAGATATAATCCCAAGACGCCAACAGAGGATGTGCCCCAAGACACTCGTGGACGAATCAAGGTAGATTTGCACATCCATACGTGCTACTCCCCTGATTCTCTGACCTCGCTCGAAGCGGTCATTGCTGCTGCCCTTGAACGTGGCTTGGGTGCACTGGCGATCACAGACCACAACGCCATCGAGGGTGCGCTCGCCCTACAGCACATGGCGCCATTTCCGGTCATCGTGGGCGAGGAAATCCTCACGGCTGAAGGCGACATCATTGGTTTGTTCCTGCAGGAATTCATCCCACCCAGGCTCACGCCAGCACAGACCATTGCACGCATCCGTGAGCAGGGAGGGGTGGTCTACATCCCTCACCCCTTTGACTTCCGGCGCTCTGCGCTGCCAGAGCCAGTCCTCTATAGCATCCTCGAGCAGGTGGATGCCATTGAAGTGCTGAACGCGCGCGCCCTGCTGCCTACACTGAATGAGCGTGCACAGCTTTTTGCCCAAAAACATGGGCTTTTGTGCGGAGCGGGGAGCGATGCGCATACCGCAGCGGAGATTGGCCAAGCCTATGTGGAAATGCCGCCCTTCGAAGATGGGGATAGCTTCCTGCATAGCCTTGAGGATGCCACGGTACACGGTGCCCTGAGCTTACCCCATGTGCACCTGTTTTCCACCTGGGCCAAGATATGGAAAGGGAAAGGAGCATGAACATGCCAGGAGAGATCTGTGCGATCTCCGTGATTACATCCGTGGTTCCCACGGTGCTCTATGTGCTCATCTTGTGGTGGTTCGACCGCTATGAGAAGGAGCCAAGGCATCTGCTGCTCGCCGCTTTTATCTGGGGCGCAGTGCCGGCAGGCATCCTCTCCATCATCGGGGAAGAG
>JBMFPM010000031.1:0-10939 GCA_049969135.1 Anaerolineae bacterium | reverse complement strand
CGATAGGATCCCGGATAGGAGGTTCTGGGTCAGGATGCGCGGCATCGTACAGACGAACAACAGCCCCAGCCAATCCCGGCTCACCGATATCCCTAACTCCATTGCCGTTCCAATCATTCCAGACCATCCCTTCGATCCTGCCAGGTATCGGTGTCGGAGTAAGCGTCACTGTCGGTGTAGGAGTGTTAGTGGGGGTTGCGGTCCTGGTTGGCGTAGAGGTGGGCAACGGCTGATAGTATTGCACTTCTACCCTGGGGCGTTGCGTCAGATCCACATGATTTGAAGAACGCAAATTGAGATGTCGGCTGTACTGATACGGTGCAATGAAGATGACCCCCTCATTGACCGACACTCCCGACACCCATTCCTGTACCAAGCGCGTGATATCTACAGCCACCCATATCCCTGTCCTCACTGCTCCAATTCTTGCCGTTGCGGCCGGGGTCGCCCCACGGTCTCCGGGGACTTGATCACAGCCTGGAAGGATCCAGGGACTGTTCCAAGTAGCTGTGCCTTCCTCCCAATGGCGATTTACTCGATACACTTCGATATCCGTAGTTGTTACGTCCTGACTAGCATAATACACCCATAAATACATCTTGGCACTGACAACGCGTGCCCCGAAAGGAAGGTAAGGGGAAAAATCAAACTTGATCACAGGCCTTTTCACGCCGCCTGTGCTCAAGCGCAAGTCAAACTCGCTACCTTTTGCTCCAGTAGAGTCCCAAGAGTCCAAGTACGTATCTTGTATCCCGGAATACGATGACACTGGGGATACGCCATTCTGAAACCTCAGAAGGATCGGAGTGCCTTCCGGGGTTGGGGTAATCGTTAGGGTTGCTGTTTGTGTAGGCGTGTTCGTTGGGGTCGGGGTATAGGTCGGTGTACTGGTAGGCGTACGGGTAGGAGTGGGGGAAGGAGTTGGAGTAAAGGGTGGAATCGTAGGCGTTGGGCCGGTGATATAGATGTTGCCATTGGTATGACCACCAAGGAGGTCCTGGTCGAATTCGTTTTTCACGACGGTCATCCTAGGCGGGGTGAAGGAAAACACCAGTTGCGTCGGCGTACTACCTGTCCCTACTTTGCCTTGCAGCCGCAAAGTCACCAGTGTAAAAGTCGTCGTAATGGGTTCTCCCAACGTTCCGGCTCCGATATTTATGGTGCCAGTTGTGTTATTATACTCTTTAACAAAAATGCTCAGTCCTGTCCCATCTAAAATGTCTAATACAGACAAATATACGGGATCAAAGTTCATGTATACATCTGCAGCTGTCACTCTTTCACCTTGGGGTTCGATCCGTATTGCCACGTCAAAGGTTACGCCCGGATCTACCGTGATAGATGAGGGATCAACAAAAATTCGCACAGGACGACCCGGGATTAAAGTGGCAGTTGCTGTAGGCGTAGGCGTGCTCGTCACTGGCACTGGAGTAATCGTCGATCCAGTGATAAATACCTGCGCATTGCTATAACTGCCCAAGATATTCTCGTCGTTCTCGTTCTTCACTACTGTAACCCGAACTGGCGTGGTTGAAAACACCACCTGTGTCGGCGTGCTGCCCGTGCCCACCTTCCCCTGTAGGCGCAGAGTGGCCAAAGTAAAAGCGCTAGAAATGGGGCTCCCTAATGTCCCTGCGCCAATATCTATAGTGCCCGTCACATTGTCATAATTCTTGGTAAAGATACTCAGGCCTGTTCCATCTATAATCTCCAGCACTGATAAGTACTGAGGATCAAAGTTAATGTACACATCGGCTGCCACTGCCCCTTGGCCCTGTGGATCAATACGTATAGCGATCTCAAATACCGCTCCTGGATCCACAGTCTGCAAAGCGGGTTCCATCGAAATGCTGCCTAGATCCTGAGCGTGTGCCCTGTTTGCGGAAGAAAAATAAAGCGCCATCCAGAATATGCCTATTACAGCACTAATGGATAGGACAACCAATACACGCAGCAAGGCAATCTTCCTGCCATGTTCTGCTGAGGATTTCATTTCATGCTCCTTGCCAAAGATCAAACAGTTTCATGGGCGCACATTGATCAACGGCAAGTAAATGCTATAGGTAATAGGTGTTGAAATGCAAACACTCACTACACCATCATTGGACATACCCAACACGTCCCTGCCTTGTGCATCCATGATCACGGATTGACGAGGTGCCACGCGATCAAACGCAACAAGCGTCACACCTTCTTGTGCGATAGCTTTCGTTCGGAAATGCAATGTAGCTAGCTTGAAATTGCCAGTAGCCGGTGTGCCAAGCGTACCCGCGCCAAGGTCTATGGTGCCAGCGCTATTGTCGTAGCGTGCAGCCAACATAGGTAGCACTTGTCCGCCGTGGATTTCCAGGGCTTCTATGTTATTGGGATCAAAGTGCATATATAGATCTGCTACAACAACCTCCTCTGTACCTGCATCAACACGTACATCAAGATCAAAGCTTGTACCCACGCTCACTGTGGTAAAATGGGGTTCGCAAAAAACGCTTACTGTCCCTTGCATTTGGGCAAAGGAAAGGCTCACAACAGGATCCACCTTGGCAGTACTTAACTCGATAGGCCCGCTTCGGAAATAGTTGCGACGCAGCAACAGGAAATCGGAAGAATTCACTATCCCATCTTCGTTAAAATCTGTATTAGGATTATATCCCGGCTGGCCAATACTCCTAAGATATGAACTGCGCAGCAACAAGAAATCACTGGAATCCACACGGTCGCTATCGTTGGCATCACCCTCTTTGAGTTCGCCCATATCCACTTCGTTAATGCCAGCAGCCAAGACACAGCTACGTCGGAGGTTGCTTAGCGTATGAGAGTTCTTCACGCGAATATCATAGGTACCAGGTGTTAATCCCGTTACAGTAAAATATCCAGATGTATCACTGGTAACCGTGTAGTTGGCGCTGCCAACCGTTACTGTCAATGGAACGGCCCAGCGCCCATCCGGACGTCCTTCCAAAGCAACTCGACCCCGGATGGCGCAGGGGATTGTGGTCGGTGTTGGTGTAGGTGAGGACCCATCACCAGTCCGCCTGATCTCCACCATATGGATATATTCATCGCCGCTATCCTGGCAATCTATCGTGAGGTCTGCAGCGGAACTTCCAATGCCACCTCCCATGCCATTATCCGTATACCCATTGCCAAAGCGCGCATCGGTCAACACAAAGGTGGCTCTCTTCCACGTATTAGTATTGGTCTTGGTCATTCTACCAGCCTCTCTAGGTCCGCTAAACGAGTCGTAGGTCAACCTCCATTGATCGGTACCTCTGTCGAGATACGTCACAGTGACGGTGAAGGTATACCGATTAGGATTACCATAGAAAGGAGAAGGGTTCAGAACTTGAAAATGGATGTAGGGATTGCCTGTGGCACGGTCCGTGCGCCGGGTATATGCACCCTCCTTGCCCGTAGTGAGAAGCCAGGCGTCACTCGAATACACGTAGGGTTTCAGAGCCACAGTCCTCCCCCCAGACAGGTTATCATTCTGAAACAACCAGAAGAAAAAGTTGCCAGGTTCTCCACCCGTTTGGGTTTCACGCAATGCACACCAAATGCCGGGCGTGGTATCAGGTGTAACGCCAAGGTAGGGTTCTGCCCACCTCCAGATCTCGAGGTAATCTGGCTTAGGATTATAGTTGCCATCCACCAGCAAATCACGAGTCGGCTCCAGCACATCGGGATGTTTATCTAAGGCGCAAAGGATGCCCCAATACAGCGTTGTAGTGTTCGTAAGCCAAACTGAGTATGTCTCCCAGGCGATCGGAACCGTAGTCGTTGCGACAACAGAACCCCATTTGATCAGCGGGTCATATAGGGCAGCCGGGGAACGGTCTGCTTGCAATCCGTTGTTTTTTAACCCGATGCCTTTTGTTGCAGCATAAGTCGTGAAAGCCTCACGGTTGCTCTTATTGTCTTTGCCCTTGAATTCCGGTGCACAGTTGAGGAAAATGGGGATAGAGGAGAGGCTGGGATTGCGTACCCGAAAGGCATCGTAATAGAGATCCGTGCACCAGTTGACAAAACGCGTCCAATCGTTGCTTGTCCAGCCTAGCGGATTTTCACCACCTGGCGCATAGTTTAAATAGTATGTAGCAATATTGGCCTGCGATGTTTTATAGATATCGACCGGCTGAGTTTCAGATTCCAAGCCCACTCCCATCTCGATCCAGCCAATGTTCGCAGCGATAGTAGGATTGGCAGCAAGCCAATCAGCCAACGCATAAATGAATTCGGCATATTTTGCTTTGTAGTACTCATTAAGAAAGTTAAGTACATACCAGTAATTATCAACCGGATTCAACTGGATTACACCAGGGTAAGACCGCAGCCACGCAGGAATAGCAACAATGCCATAAGGAGGGCCAACTGTCTTGGCATATTGAGACGTGGGTGCCACGAAGGTCTCAACACCAATGGCTGCTTTCTTGCCCTGCCCGGCTTCTTGAAGGACAAAGGTTCCAATTTCTTGGGTGAAGCGATAATCGTTGTCATAATCTGGTTCCAGGTCAATCCACAGCCAGCGATGATGACCACCAGCGACGGGAAAACCGTTGCCGCTGGTAATGCGCCCTTCGATTCCCTTATCAAACTGGACATAAATGCCCCTCGAACCAGTCTGGGTGGCTGGCAGTCGAGCCAATGCGTTCGTTACTAGAACTGTAAGGGCAAGTAAGCCCAGCAGCAGCCCTGTTGCTACCATTAGATAACGTTTCATGTACTACTCCTACTACCCTCGTGTTAGCTCGTATGTCCCTTATACTTTGTACGACGTCAAATAGTGAAGCGAGATACGCGTTCTCCTATCCCACTTAGACCCACACTACTTCATGCTTGTGCCCTGACTCCAACAGGCGTTGTGCCAGGAGCACAGCGCGCAAGGCTTCATCACCCCCAATCTGGGGCTCTATGTCATTCACCACTGCATTAACGAAAGATTCAAGTTCTGCAACAAGCGGTTCCTTGCGTTTGATATTATGACGTATTCTCCGCCCCTCGCTTACGCCCATGATCGCGAGTCCTTCCCAGTTGCCATTGAGGTAATCGTTTTCATAAAAGTAGAGATCCTGTGTCAAATAGTTCACCGAAAACATGCCCCGCTCGCCAATCAGCGAAAGTTCACGAATCTTGGTAGGCGTCAACCAGTTGATATCCAGAATGCCCACTGTGCCATCCTTAAACTTCAATATCCCGGTGAGTAAATCCTCATGCGTGGCATGGATCTCGCGCTCAATTTCCGCATAGACACTTTCCACCTGCGAACCGGTAAGGTATTCCAGCAGGTTCAATTCATGGGTTGCCAAGTCAATCACCACACCCACATCTTCCACTCGGGGAGGGAATGGCCCTACCCGCCGTGCATGGATCTGAAAAATGCGCCCCAATTGACCAGCATCCAGCAGCTTCTTCAACTCGATAATGGCAGGATTGAAGCGCTCAATATGTCCGACCGCGAGTTTTACCCCTTCTCTCTTGGCACAATCCACAATCTCTTGCCCCTCCTCAACATTGGCGGCAATTGGTTTCTCCAGGAAAACATGGATGCCCCGCTTCATCACAGTGATGGCAACCTCGCGATGCAGGCGTGTGGGCACCGCAATAGAGACCAAGTCAGGCTTCTCAGCCTCTAGCATCTCTATGTAGTCTGTGTAAACATTCACTTTGTAAGTGCGCGCGATAGGCTCCAGAGCTGCTGTATCTGGATCTGCCGCTGCTACAAGATTCGCATACTCCATCTGGGCATAGACGCGGGCGTGATTGCGCCCCATCATACCCACACCAATCACTGCTGCTTTCAAGCCCATAGGCTATTCACCCCTTCTATAATGCGCTCTATCTCCTCGGGGGTCAAGGCAGGGTGGACAGGCAAAGCCAGGACCTCGCGGCTCACCGCTTCAGCGACAGGTAGGTGATCACCATAACCAAGGTGCTGGTACGCACGCTGCTTATGCACAGGCAGTGGATAGTACACGCCCGTAGCAATACCTCGTTCCCGCAGGTGGTTTGCCAGTTGGTCACGGCCATTGGGCACACGGATCGTGTACTGGTGATAGACATGTCGACACCCAGGAGCCTCGACAGGGATAATAACCCCTTTCAGGTTTTGGGTCAAATACGCCGCATTGGCCCGACGCATGGCGATAAACTGCTCCAATCTACCCAATTGTACCAGACCAATGGCCGCCTGAATTTCCGTCATGCGGAAGTTGTAGCCGATTATCTCATGATAGTAGCGTTCTCGCTGCCCATGATTACGAATCAACCGAGCGCGATCCGCTATCTCATCATCATCTGTAGTAATCATGCCTCCTTCGGCAGTAGTGATGTTCTTGGTTGGATAGAAAGAGAAACATCCGGTGCCAAAGCTGCCCACCTTTCTTCCCTGCACCATAGCACCATGTGCTTGGCAAGCGTCCTCAATGACCGCCAGCCCATGCCGCACGGCAATATCCATAATCGCTTCCATGTCGCAGGGGTTGCCAAAAAGGTGAACAGGAAGGATAGCTTTCGTGCGTGGCGTAATGGCTGCCTCAATACAATATGGATTTATATTGTAAGAGCGCTCATCAATATCTACAAATACTGGTCTGGCTCCCGCAAAAAGGATAGCATTGGCTGAGGCGATAAAGGTAAATGGCGTAGTAATCACTTCATCGCCTGGGCCAATGCCATGGGCCAGGATCGCGGTCTGTAATGCCGTCGTCCCAGAAGAGGTAGCAATAGCGTGCTTTGTACCACAATACGCTGCAAACGCTTCCTCAAATGCCCTTACCCGTTCTGCCTGCGCTAATTGGCCTGATTCGAGCACTTCCAAGACCGCTTGCTTTTCCTCCTCGCCCAACCAAGGCACCGACAAGGGAATCATCGCCTTACCTCACACATTCCAATCTGCCTACAAGCCTATCACATCATAATGAACAATGGATGAAAATAGCCATCGCTACAATTTACAGTTTTGCAACCTTCCAAAGCCCATCCCATCTGTAGAATGCTCAAGTGCTGCACTACAGGCACAACTTGTTCAAATACTGTACAATGACCTCATGGATGTGGCATTCTGGTGGTTGATAATGCGCGAATTGAGTCCCTCTAGCTTGGTGAATCGCTTCCTCCAAATGCTCTAAATCCTTGCACCACAACAGGTAATTCTGCGCGGCAAAGACACTTAGGAGGTGTTCTTGATGACAATCGTATGTGGCTGGGTTGACCACACAAATCAATTTCTTACCTCGTCCCAGCACCTCAGTGATTGTCCCTAATCCTCCATGTGCGATAATGAGGTCTGCTTGCTCATAGTACGGATCAAGGGATGGGGCGAAAGAGAAGAAATGGCTATGCTTCGGTTTGTAACTCCCCAAGCCGATTTGCATAACGACTGGCTCCTTGAGGGATAGCGCCAGATGGTCCATTTTCTCGATCAGCGCATCAAAATCCGTCGAACCAACTGTGACAAAGATCACTCACCTTCTCCGTCCAAACACGACTTTTTGCCTTGTCCTTTTCTTGCTTACACAATCTCTACTCAACATAGCCGCCCGGCATAGATGGCGCGGGGATACTTACGCTGCAATTCCGGCCACTGTACAAAGAACAGGTCGGCGCAACGGTACAGAATGCGCCCGCTGGTAGACAACTCGAATACGCGCGATCCCGTCTCGATGTAAATCACCTTCACGCCCAACAACTTTGCCAGAATGGAGACTGGCACGGCCGGGCCAGGTCCAGTACTGATAATTGCTTGTGGATGGGTACGCACAAGTGTTCGCAAGGCTTGTGCGGCAGATATCAGTGTACGGATCACAACCTCAACCAAAGTATTCCGTTTCCAACGCGGGCGCAGCACGCGAAACACTGGACCAGGCACCTTGATTTTCTGCACCGACAATGCATCATCGCTAGCGACTAGATAACAATATTCATACCCCGGTCCCAATAGATCCACCAGCCGGATCATTTCTGTAGTATGCCCACCTGAACCTAGCACAACCAACAGTTTCACCACAGCCTCGCATAGACCTCTAGCAAACGATCAATGGTAATTTCCAGGCCCAAGCGTTGAATTGCCTGCCTGCCATTGGTGCGCTCACCCCTGTCTAATACCCAGCGGATCTTTTGCGCCATATCTACAGGGTTTCGTTGGCAGAGGTAACAACCCTCCGTCCCGCTAATTATCTGTGCAACATCTCCCACATCCACAGACACAATCGGCAAATTACACGCCATCGCTTCTTTGATCACCACCGGCGAACCTTCGTAGTCGGAAGCCAATGCTAACACATCACAGGCGTTCATGTATAACGGCATGCGCTCGTGTGGCTGACCTGTAGCAATGATCAAGTCCACACGATCATCATGGCGACGCAGTTCTTCAACCGCTGCTTGAATAACATCGAGCCGCTTTTCGGGACGCAGAATGCCAGCAAAGAGCACCAATTTTTTGTCCTGTGGCAACCCTAGTTGCTGCCTAGCCACTTCTTTTGGCATGGGAACAAAAATCCCCAAATCCACCCCGCATGGAATCACATATGCATCTTTACGACCCAACTGCGCTTTGTGTTGCTCCGATGTAACAGTAACAGCGTCAGCGAACGGTGCCAGCATCTTACACAGCAAGCCCACCCAGCCGACCATCTCAGCCGCCCCGTGAAAGCTCACCACCAAAGGGCACTTTCGTTGCAGACGTGCAATAATCCCTGAGAAGACATAATGAGCATGAATCAGGTCATAATGACATGCCCGGAGTTGGCGACGAAAGCGGCACAGCCCTTCCACATAACTCAACTTGCGCCTTTTGCCACCTACGACCAGAACATCTACATTCAAGCCCCGTGCGCGTAATCCCACAACCTGTTCGTGTACAAACGTACCAAAATCAGGGTTCTGTTCATCGGGATACATATTGGTAACAACGAGCACTCTGCGACCAATGACAGAAACCATCCCCTGCTACCCCTCTAGTTCCACTTTCGACTGCACTCTCGTAATCACAGTGGATGCACTTATCTCCATTGTCCCGGGTTCTTCAAGAATAAACGGTTAATAAATGTATGATAACGCGCAAAATAAGCACTCAGAACCTCATAAACAATGTCATCGCTAATCTCCTGCCAGGTTCGGTGTAATCCTTCCACCCTATGCAACCCATAGAGTGAAGTCAGTCGTTGATAGGCAGCCTGCTGAGTCAGGAGGAAATCATCCGGAGACTGATCTGTTGAACGATCCTTGGCAAGTTCTGGTGGTACATCAAGCCAATAAGCAACAGGTGGACGCGGGCTGAATAAACGTAACGCCTTAGCAGCCCACCGTTTTTCGACCGCTAGTTCATTAAAATACGCCGCCCAATCAGCCAGTGTATCATACAGATACCGATCGCAGATCACCACCTGCCCGCACAGTAAAGGCAAAGCAACATGCCATGCGTAGTGCCATAGCAGCTCAACGGTTGTGAGCCAAGCCCATCCCCAACGCAACCAAGGAGAACGGAATCTCTGCTGTCTGCTACGAACTTTTTCTGTCGCCAAGGCTTTAGGCATTGCTTGCGTCTGATGTCTTGTCCATCTTGTGAAAAAACGCAACCAAGAAGCTGAGCCGCCACGGTTCCATACATACTTAGCCTGGATATGGCAGGTTTCGAAAGCTGACTGCAATGCCTTGGCTTGCGTTGTTTTGCCACAGCCATCCACGCCACTGAAGGTGATTAACATGGCAGGTTGGCTGCGAATGTGCAACCGTAACTTGGTACCGTAACCCGTATGCAAGGCTAGATCCTTGCACTTGCGTAGAGGACCGCGCGTGGGATCACGGACCAATTTGGCATAGAACAGGACTTTGCTGAACCAAAATGGGATGCGGAGCGGCGTCTGTACTCGATGCGCAGGGACACCCTGCTCGCCGTGGCATAAAGCGTGTATTGCCGCTGCTCCCAAGTAGTGCTCCAAAGACATGCGTATCCAATCTGGAAGCTCATGCCAAGCCTGCTGCAATACCGGGATCGGTGCCAGCGTTTCGTCATATAATACGCGCTCCTGATAAGCACAGAACAAGAGAGCCACATCCAGCCCATCACGCCAGCCTCGCCAGGTAGCCACGCGGTATACTTCACCCCAGTCTACCCCTTGCCTTAGACAATGCGCAAACTTGAGCACATCCAACAGGCTTATCCGCTTATCTTCGTAAAAGCAGTGGGCTAGAGTGATGAGCAAAGCATCCTCGGGAGCCGGAACGGTAACCAAGGGGTCATCCTGGGCATTGCGGCAACGCTGCCACAGCGCTTCTTCATCCAAGAAAGATACCATCCAGCCCACATGCGTATGCACATGGATAGCAGACACAGAACGGCCAGCATGGAACTTGCGGAACAAATATTTGTGTGGCTCTTCTACATTTTTCAGCTCCACATAGCCCATGCGGGTCAGGGTTGTTCTCACCTTTTCCTCATCCTCTGGCCTGTAAAGCAAGTCGAGGTTATCGCTTTTGTAGGGGAAAGACGGTGCCAGGCCTACCGATTTGATCATCACATCGGTAATGCCCATTGAAGCCAGTTCTTCTTTCACCAACTGATACTCTGCGCGCAGGTTAGCCAGTTCCATCGCTTCTGTCTGACATGCAGCCTGAAACAGCGGTGTCTGGACTAAGGCTGGCCCTACCCCTCGTTCTACCAAGGCCAATAGCGGCACTTTGTTCGTGCGCAAGATTTCCAGAACAGCTTCTTCATTGCAGGCAACCCAAGGTATCTCCCACTGAGCAACCCGCTGTGGATCAACTAGATAAGCTGCACAGATTTCTTGGTTTGACATTCTTCTTGATGACGAGGAATAATGCATCAGTTACCGAACCTGAGATGTCAGCAAACCTACCAATGCCTGGGCAGCAGCAGTCCAAGTATAGGGTTCAACTAACTCCCTTGTTGCGCAAGGCATAGATAAAGCCGCATTGATCT
>JBMFPM010000030.1:0-11022 GCA_049969135.1 Anaerolineae bacterium | reverse complement strand
TGTCCGCCAAGCATCCTCCGCCCATCCCTCACCTTGTGCAATATATCAGGCAAGAAATGGGCATCCGGATATTCTGGTTCTGTCGTCAGGATCAGGACAAAATCTAGGTAAGGGCGCAGATAGCGCAAATCAGGCAAAGGCGTCTTGGGGTTCAGCGCCAAACCTGCACGCGCTCCCTGTTGGCGAATCAGGCGCAGCGTACGGTGTGGATAAGGACATGCCTCATAATGCACCGAAACCCAATTCGCACCAGCGGAGATCACTTCAGGGATGATCCACTCTGGCGAGCGTATCATCAGATGGACATCGAAAGGTAGTCGCGTCAACGGACGCAATTCACTAATAATGCGCGTGCCCAAGGTCATCATGGGCACAAAGGTGCCATCTTCGATATCGAAATGGATAATATCAGCCCCAGCAGCCTCCAAATCCCGGATGACATCGGCCAAGTGAAGAAAAGGGGCCGAAGCCATAGAAGGTGCTATCTGGATCATGGCCGATCCTTGGCTAGCCACGAAAAGCCCGAACGGCAGCCATAAATTCTTTCACGCGCCGAACATCTACCGGATTCCACGTGATGCCATCCTGTTTGAAATAGGTACCGACAATGGCACCATCAGCGACCGAAAGCTGAGCTTCTACGTTATCCAAGCGCACACCAGTATTAGCAAAAACGGGGATGACCGGTACCACCTTTTTCACTTGCGCGATGAGGCTGGTATCTGTCTCCTGGCCTGCGGTGATGCCTGAGACACAGATGCCATCAGGCAAAGTATTAAAGACCGTGCTGACCGCTATATCAGCGAGTGTGCGATCAGCCAAATACTTTGCTGCTTCGGGATAGATATTGAACAGCAAGCGCACATCCTGGGCACCGATGGCATATTGATGGCGAACCACGGCACCACAATTGGTATTCCACAGTCCAAAATCACTCGCATAGACACCGGTGAAGATCTCGCGCACAAATTTTGCCCCAACAGCTACGGCGAGGTCAATAGAGGCTCGTGCATCCCAAATTACATTGACGCCAAATGGAATGTGAATCTCTGGTAATAATTCGCCGATGAGCCGTGCCATAGCGGCAACCGTCACCGTTTCTACCTGCGTGAGATAGGGACGGCTGAACTCGTTGGAAAACATTACGGCATCTACGCCACCTTCTTGCAGGGCTAACAAATCCCTGCGCCCCGCTTCAACAACTGCTTTCATACCTCCTGCGCGGTCATAGCCAGGATCACCGGGCATAGCTCGCAGGTGACACATGCCAATAATTGGTTTATGTGTTCCGAAAACATCGCGTAACCAAGACAATGTCATCCTCCTAAACATCAAGATTTATGAGATAGCACCCAAAAAGACTGCGAAAAGAGCAATTCGTCCCCATGGCCAATACGTCATAACAAACTACTTAGCCTAGATCATATTGCCAGTACAAGAAGCCCAGGGAGACCCCGCTGGGTGAGGGTCTCCCTAAGCAGTTGTGCAGAATTCATGGCCTTTGATTCAGTCTGCGTCTTCTGTGCTTTCAGAGATCACCTTCTCTCCAAGTGGGAATCTCTTTTTTAGGAAATACAGAGCCACAAGGATAAGAAGGCTGATGATAATGGCAGCGACTGCTGGCAAACTGAAAATGTAGTACAAGCCATAGGAAGTGGGAATCGCTGCATCGCTCATCACGGTGTAAGTAGCATATCCCGCCGGGATATCCACGGCTACACCGCTTTGCACAACCATCTGCGTTACCGCTGGCGCCAGCAAGGTGGTGAAAATCAGCCCAACTCCCATCACGATTGCACCTAGGATAACTGTCAACAACACATCACCTCCTACCAACGGTGCGAGCATCGCGGTCACAAACGGCCCGTCTGCCAAGTCAATAAAGGGCAAGGTCCGATTGCCCACCCTGGACAAGAGCAGGGCAAGCACGATCTCAACCGGCACCATTAGCAGGCCACCAGCAATTACCCCTGGATTGCCGATCAATATCGCTGAGTCAAGGCCTATGTGAAACTCGCGCCCAGCAAAACGTGAGGTCATGAAGTCACGCGCAGCATCCGCTACTGGTGTCAATCCTTCCATCAGGATAGCTACCATGCGTGGAATGAGCACCATAACTGCTGCAGTTTTGACTGCGGTGTTAAGCACATCAATCGGAGCTTGGCCTGCTAACGCAGCTAACACTAACCCAATGATTAACCCCAACATAACCGGCTCGCCCAATAGGCCAAGACGCTGGCGGATGGTATCAGGGTCCAGCTTAAGACGCCGTAGAAAAGCAATCCGGTTAATAACTAGAGCAAAGGGAACAGCCAAGAGCATATAGCCAGCGGATTGCAAATGTGGGATCGAAATGCCTGGCATTTTGAAATGCTTCTGAATCAAAGAAGCAGACCAGTCAGCCAGAAACAACGCAATCACCAGACTGATAGCAGCAGCAATGAGAGCTAGACCAAAGCTCCCGGTGACAAAATGAACAATGGCGCCTACGAAAGCCATATGCCAGAAATTCCACAGGTCAATGTCTAGAGTCTGGGTAAGACCCAGGAAAAGCAAGACAACATTCAGCGCAATACCGATCGGAATGATCAGGTTTCCTACTGGCGTGCCAAAGGCAAGAGCAGAAGCTGCTGGCCACCCGATATCGATAATGTCCAGCCCAGTACCAGTGCGCTCGGCAAATGCTTTCCCAATGGTACTCAGTGTCTCACCTAGCATGCCTACCGTCAAGAAAATGCCAACGAAGGCGACCGCTGACAGTAAACCGCTACGAATGGCCCGGTCAACGCTTAGGCCCAAGACAATGCCTAACAATGCGATGACGACCGGCAGCACAATCGTAGGGCCAAGAGTATTCAGCAAATTACCTACAGTTGCGAGTATCGCTGCCATCGTACAATCCTCCTATAATATGTTTTCTGTTTCCCCAGTTGACCCCTGGGACCAGTCTGGTGCAGAGTGGAATAATAAACACTTGTAAAAGACTGTTACCTGCCGACGCTTTATTCATCCCTATAGGCAATACTGCCTCCAATCCCCTTATTCGTCTGCTTGCAAGACATTAAGCAGTTCTTGCAAGACTTCTTTCTCTCCTTTGCCGGTGATAAGCGGAACTCCATTGATGACCCGAACCACCTTGGCAAACTCCGCAGGCATGCCCGTAGTGGCCACAATTACATCAGCATCTACACGGGAGGGTGTCAGCTCTGTCACTCGATACTGATTGATCGTGGCATCAATTCCTTTCCGCTTGAGGAAATCTTCAATTTTGACGCGGAGCATAGACGAGGTAGCAATCCCTGTTGCACACACAATGTAGACTTTCTTCTTTTTTGCCATATGGTCTCCCTTTACAGCACAGCCAATAACGTTACCCTCGGGACAGATCAAGGGTTGAGTCTATACTATCCAACACTTCAGCTAGCAAAACAATCAGATACTCCATATCTGGCCGTGAGCCCACTTCAATCGGAGCATGGGTATAACGGACGGGAAACGCCATATCCAGGGCAGGTATCCCTTCCCGTACAACGGCCAGGTAAGAGGTTTCCCCCAATCCTCCTAAAAACACAGAGTGCTGCAAAGGAATGCCCAGACGAGCTGCGGTGTCAGTAACATACTGGCGAAACCGTGGATTAGGAATCAGTCCGTTCAAGGTACCTCGACCGTGAAAGGTGTAGTGGCTAATGACCGGTCCACCTCCGAATCGGATATCCGCAAGAGGCTTTAGATCCGGTGTATCACAAGCAACGGCCACGTCCAATCCGATTGCCATGTCCGGGTTGATGGCAAAACCTGCTGTTACCACCCCGCGGATATTGAATTCCTCTTGCACAGAGGCAACGAAATAAATGGTCGCAGGTCTTTTCTTACCTGCCAGCAAGCGCATGAGCTGCAACAAGACAAAACAGCCTGCCCGGTCATCGAGTGCCTTTCCTGCGAATTGTCCGCCTGACATCTCTTGGAAGAAACCGTGATATGTAACGGGAGTACCAGGATAGATGCCCATGGCCTCGGCTTCAGACTTCGAGTGTGCACCGATGTCTACATAGAGCTCATTGATTTCGGTAACCTTGAATTTCTCCTCTGGCGGTGTCAAATGATGGGATTTCGGGCCAATGATACCAAATACGTCGCCTTTGGAACCGCGCAGAACAAGACGCTGTGCCGGAAGGCTCTTCTCCGGAACGCCGCCCACCCGGGTCAATCGCACCCATCCATCCTCTTCGATTTTGCGCACCATAAAGCCAAGCTCGTCCATGTGAGCAGACACCATTACCTTAGGCCCGGAGGCGCTTGTTCCCGGCATTCGCCCGATGACATTGCCCAACCGATCCACTTTGACATCGGACAAATATCGACACATTTCAGCTTTCATGAATGCAATCATGCTCTCTTCGTGCCCGGACAAAGCAGATATGTGGCACATCTGTTGCAATTGATCCAGGCTTTCAATGGGCTTCATTTCTTGCGTTCCTTTCCCATCCCTCCTCGTCTTGATTCCCAACGTGCTTTGGCTTGTTCTATGCTTTCTCTGTCCTCGGGGGGTAAAGCGAATGGTGTTTTCTGCCACCATTCCCGCAATGCGGCACTAATCCTGTCTCTTTGACGTGGGAACATGATGGCAAGCAAACCAATAGCTACAATAAAGGTATTGATCTGCAAATTGTGAGCTGCATACCAATCTGCAATTTTTATCCCAGATGGACCAAGGGCCCAAGACACCAATTCCCTGATGAGCATAACTAATACCCTTTTTCATTATTTACAAACTCATAGTGCACCGCAAACGGTCAAAGAGTTGGTGTCAGCGCTTAGCGGCGAGAAATAGCAGTTTCATTGGTTCGGCGCGCAATCAACAAGTTGTGCTAAGCAGGGGGCAGTGAGCCACTCGAGTGGCTCACTGCCCATGAAACACACTATTATTTACCAAACAGCGTCTTGGCAATCATGACCAGGATCCACCCTAATGGGTTGGCAAACCCGCCAATCTGCGCCGCGCCCTCAGGGAATGTGTAGCCAATGCTCTTAGCTGTAGCAGTGATCAATGGGCTCCAGATAGACCCCATGTACAGGATGATAACCATGATCACGACTCCTGTAATAAAGGTCTTCCAGAACCGCCCACCGCTCATTGGCGTGGCCATCACAACAAAGAAAGGAGTGGCTGCCAGATCCCCAAATGGCAGAAGCTTGTTGCCAGGGAGAATCACTGCCAGGATCAGCGTGATGGGCACAAGGAGCAAGGCTACTGTAAGGGTCAGAGGATCACCGATCATCAGCGCAGAATCCATACCGATGTAGAACTCGCGCCCAGCGAAGCGCTTCTGTAGGAATTCCCGCGCCTGATCTGAAAGGGGAACCAGACCCTCCATCAAGATCGCCACCACGCGCGGCATGAGCAACATCACTGCAGACAGCGACATGGCCAACTGCAAGATCTTGCTCAGCAGTTCCTTAAATGGCAATCCCGCCGGCACATAGGCCAGGAGTCCAATGATGATCCCCAGGATCAAGCCAACTAATACTGGTTCACCTAGGACACCAAATCGCTCGCGCAGGCGCATCAGGTCACTGGAGTCTGCTGGAGCCGCTTCCTTCTCAATTCCCAGCGCATCAAGAATCTTCAGCACCGGCCAGACAATAAGCATAGAGGCTGTAGCCCAACCATGCGAGATAGACAGATCGGGCCACTTGAAGTATTTCTGAATGGTGGGAGCAGTGAGGTCCGCGACCTTAAGGGTATAGGCAGCATGGATTACCGCGCCGAGGATAGCCAGTGGGAAATTACCGGTTGCCACATAGATCAGGGACCCGGTGTATGCCCAGTGCCAATAGTTCCATAGGTCCACATCAACCGTTTTAGTGAGCCGCAGTGCAAGCATAACGAGGTTGACTGCGAGCCCAACGATAAAGATCACCGAACCTACCCTGGTGCCAAATGCGATAGCTGCTGCCACTGGCCAACCAACGTCAATAGCAGTAAGAGATACTCCCCAGTTTTTAACCATTCCCTCTGCGGCCGGTCCTAGGTATTGGAACAGCAGGTTAATGACTAGGTTAATGCCAATGAAGCCAATACCCACGGTGATGCCTGCACGCAGAGCTTTGCCGAACTTGGCGCCCAAGATCACGCCGAGCAGCGTGATGATAACGGGCATCATCACACTAGCACCTAGACCAGTAATGAAATCATAAATCGCCTTAATCGCTTCCATAGTTTCCCCCTCCTTTTAAGATTTGGCTTTGCCCTGTAAAGCGTCAATGATTTCTTTTTCGACTCGGTCTGTCCCAATCCCTGTGATGAACGGGATGCCGCTGATGACGGGCACATCAACGGCTGGCACTTGCGTGGTAGCCACAATCAAGTCTACATCTTTAGAGGCAGTAAGCGCTTCTGAGGTCATGCATCGTCGAATTTCTGCCTTAATGCCATGTCTCTTCAGCAACTCCTCTACCTTTATGGCTACTACTGTTGAAGTTGCAATCGCAGTGCCACAGACTATTAGGATCCTCTTAGCATTGGCCAAAGCATCACCTCCCTTCTTCAATGAGATTCCTCAGCTATCAATGAGACATCTGTCTCATATCAGCTAGCCAAGCTAACTCAGTGGCAAAAACCAATTTGGCTCCTGTCTTTGGCATCTAGGAACAACAACTATATCCGAGCCTTTTCAAGGTTAGCTAATACGTCATCTATTAGTTTACGCCCGTTTTGATAGAAAACCTGCCTCAAAACCTCGTCAAGTAGACCAGCTCGCTCGGCTCCATCACGGATGGCTCTAATGGATTCATAAGCCATGTATGTGCACTCAATGGGATTATCTGGACGGGACAAGCTCCATGCATACTTGTCTCTCGTGACGAACAAATTGATCCCGTTGACGCATACTACTTGTCCATGCACTGCACTGTCAGGCAAGTCCGTTCCAAACATCACGCGCGAAGCGTCCACATGCTCGAAAAGGAATTGGAACACAACGCTGTTCTGTATAAAGGTTGTATCAAAATAGACATTGGGTAGGCTTTCGACATGCTTTAATCCACGAAATACCGACCATTCGCAGTAGGAACGGCCTACATGAGCCACTATCAGTTTGGCGCGGGGATATTCAACGGAAATCCGCTGCAATGCCACTATGTTCTCTGGATCTGCCAAGCGTCCCTTGCGAGGTAGGTGTATCATCACAATTAGGCCCAGTTCGTTAGCCACTTTCAAGTGATCCGCGGTAAGCATATCGTCGAGGAGAACATCGTTTTGCGCTTTCCAATAGACGAAGGTGAAATAGGGCTTTAGCCCAACAAAGTTACCCTCTAGCACTAATTGACGCACCTGGTCAGCCTTATCTACAGGCCTCACCAACATTAACCCCGCGGCGTTGGAATCGTTGCGTATAACCTCGCGCACATATTCGTTATTTCGCTCCACATTCATCTCTGGAATGGGCATCCCAAAACATAGAACTTCATATTGTTTGCCCGGGAATAGCCACTGCACAGTACGCTGCAGTTCTTGATAGGAGAAAGAATCGGTAATCCATACTAAGGAAGGCGAAGTGCGTGTAGCTTCACTGGGAGGAGACGCCAAGTCCGTTGTACGCCACACATGCGCATGAAAATCAAGCACTCGATCTGGTAGCAATAGTTCAATCTCTGCACGATAAATAGGGCCATCTATGCGATCCCAATAGCTCTGCTCATATTCTGGACCCATTGCCACACTCCTCTGTTGCAGGACTTGCCTCTTGCTATGTTTACAAAAGGTTTTCCACTGCCCGTACAATGTCTTCAGACGATGGTACAAACGGCATAGGTAGGTCAGGACCTGCCACCCTGATAATGGGGGTATCTAAGAACTCAAAAGCTTCTTCAGCGATCACAGCGCTAACTTCTGCGCCAACCCCGCCAGTCCTTTTAGCTTCATGGGCTATAACCACCTTCCGGGTTTTCTTCACTGACTTTAAGACAGTTTCCTTATCAATAGGTAAGATACTGCGCAAATCCACTACTTCCAATTCTATCCCTCTGGTGCTCAATCGTTGTGCTGCCTCCAAGGCCTCGTGCACCATCCACGCTGTCGCTATCACAGTTACATTTCGACCCTCTCGCTTGATCTCAGCTCTGCCCAGAGGGATAACAAAGTCGCCATCCGGCACTGACCCTTTTATATCATACAACTTTTTGTGTTCAAAGAAAAGCACAGGGTTATCATCGCGGATTGCTGCCTTCAACAACCCTTTTGCATCAGCAGGAGTAGCAGGCATCACCACCTTCAAACCAGGGGACTGCAGGAACCAGCTTTCCGGTGACTGTTGCTGTACCGGCATTGCATTAACTGTGGCACCAAAAGCAGTTCGTACCACTAGAGGTACCTTTACCTTGCCGGAAGTAAAGAATCTCATTTGAGAGGCTTCGTAAACCAACTGGTGGAAACAAGTGACGAGAAACTCTGCATCCATTATTTCAGCTACCGGTCGCTTCCCTAATAGAGCCGCTCCAATTGATGAGCCTATGATAGCTCCTTCGGAAATCGGCGTCTCTATTACTCTCTCTTCTCCAAATTCCTCCAGTAAACCCTCAGTTACACCGAATACACCCCCTCGGCGATAGGTCCCGATCGCAATACCTATCAGGTATACATTCGGGTCCCTTGTCATCTCTTCCCTTAGAGCCTGTCGCAGCGCTTCACGGAAAGTCAATTCTGCCATCTTTTCACGCTTTCCTAATTCGTATTGATGAAAAACTCTATCACAAACTCACTACACATATATTTCTCTGTATATCGCAGACCACTGTTGCAATCTATCTTCAGGCGTGAGATCCGGCCTAGACAACGCCTCATCAACGGCCCTTGCAATCTCATTCGCTGCATCCTGCTGAATACTGAGTATCTCTTCCTGTGACATGCCTTTTGCTTTCAATGTAGCCTCAAGCCGCAGAATAGGACACTTGCGTCGCCATTTCCTGCGCTCTGACTCCGCACGATACTGATCGGGGTCCCGCTCAGAATGCGGAGACATCCTATATGTTACAGCTTCAACCAAAGTAGGCCCAAGCCCATCTCTTGCTCTTTGTACCGCCTTCTGCACTGCTTCGTGTACTGCGATTACATCATTACCATCAACAGTCGCGCCAGGAAATCCATACGCTGCAGCTCGTTTGGATATCTTCCCCACTGATACCGCTTTGGTAACGCGCATGTTCATAGCCCACTGGTTATTTTGACACACGAAGACGATAGGTAGTTTAAACACTGCAGCCAAGTTCAGGGCTTCGTGAAAATTGCCACGGTTGGTAGTTCCGTCGCCAAATGAGTTTACTACCACCTGGCCGGTTTTCCCCAACTTGGAGCCCAATGCAGCACCTACTGCTATCTCAATCCCTCCACCCAAGATAGAAGAAGCTATTCCTACCACATTTAGTGCCATGTTCGTAGCCCATTGTACTGCCATAGTGTATGCCGAGTTAGCGCTCTTTTTCCCCAAATATATAGACATCAACTCGGCTGCAGGGAGCCCTCTGACCAACCATGCTGCCGTAGACCCCCTATAATGAGGGCTTATAATATCCTGTTTAGGAAGGCCGTAAAATGCACCGACAGATACTGCTTCTTCGCCTATACCCAAGTGAGGAGTAAAACAGCGAGTTTTACCGCTATGAAACAGTTCAACTATTTTCTCCTCAAATCTCCTGCTCAATAGCATAATTCGGTAAATATTGGTCAAATCCAACAAACTGAGGGGCATAGTTCTCATTTGTCTCCTGATTCTTGCTCTTCTTTCGGCTTCTTTGGCAAAAGGTACTTGCGCAAGAAGGCGACTATTGCCTCTTCCTGTGACATTTTTCTCAAATTTTGAAGCAGCCCTGGCTGCTGAAACAGTATCACAAGTCGTTGCAACCACTCGACCTGGAGATCAGGGTTATTAAGAGCTAGTAGAAACACGATTTGTACTGGCAATGTTGAACCAGAATCACCACCCATTTCCCCAAAGCGAACTGGTTGATCTAAGATGCCCACCGCGATAGCGGGTACCTTGCAGTATTCTGCTTCTGCATGCGGTATTGCGACAGGTATGTCAGGCAGTGGCAAGCCCGTAGGCTGGGAAGCTTCGCGTTTCAGAACAGCTTCGAGAAAACCATCCGTTACATAGCCATGTTGAGATAGACGTTCGGCTAGAGCTGAAATTGCTTCAGTGTAGTTCGTAGCCCGCAGAGGTGTGATAACCAGATCGGCATCGATAGCCACCTCAGACTGGGCTGCAATGTGATTACGTTTATCGGAACCACCTTGGTCCATGACTGCTTAAAACCCTTCTATCGAATCCGAGTCCTAGTATATTGAACCGTGAACGCTTTCTACCAACGACTTATCGCCACTTTTTCAAACAAGTCTCACTTCCACAGGCCATGCCCTAAGCATATCAAGCGCATGAGTCGGGATATCTGTATCGGTAATGAGGATGTCCACTTCCGATAAATCGCACACCCTGGCAAAGCCAATAACTCCAAACTTGGATGAATCGGCCAGGACAATCACCTGCTCACCTGCATGGAGCATGGCTTGCTTCACTGCCACTTCCTCTAGCACTACGTTGCCAATCACTCCATCCTCGTGGATGGCATCGGCCCCTAAGAAGGTCTTGTTGACACGCAGGTTTCTGAGGAAGGCTTCTGTTTGCGGACCTAGCAGAGAAAACACATTAGCACGGGCGATGCCCCCCGTGCAAACCAGGGCAATATTGGGATTAGCAGCCAGTTTGACTGCAATTTGGAGATCATTGGTGACGACCGTGAGGTTACGCCTATGCATGAGCAATAAAGCCAATTCGTAGGTCGTGGAGCCAGCATCCAGAATAATGGTTTCACCATCACGTACCATTTCTGCTGCTGCTGCTGCGATGCGACGTTTTTGCTCAATATGGCGTTGGCGTTTGACTTCATACGTAGGCTCCAAAGCAGTGCTGGGCACTGAGAGCACCGCCCCGCCCCGAGTGCGGATGAGCTGGCCACCCTGTTCCATGT
>JBMFPM010000029.1:0-11136 GCA_049969135.1 Anaerolineae bacterium | reverse complement strand
GAAACAAAAGCTTTCGGCGTCTTTATAGACGAGATATCTTGCCAAGAGCAGAATAGCTTGGATATGAGGAGGAATCAATGGGCAGTGGGATTTTCGGCACCAAAGCAACCCTTATAGCAGATATCAACCTGATTTCACAAGTTGTCATCTTGGCTATACTCGCCATAGGTGTATTCCAAGCGAAGGCACGCAAGTTCCAAGCTCACCACACGCTGATGACTGTGGCAGTGGTTGCCAATGCAGCGCTAATCGTTGCGATCATGAATCCTTCCTTTTTCCGCATCCTGCCCTTTGCTCTACGCAATCCTGGTGCCGACAAACCAACCGTGCTTTGGCCACACATGCTGCTTGGCGCTGTAGCAGAACTGCTCGGCGTTTACATCGTCTTGGCTACAAACACGGGGAGATCGGATAAGCAGCGCTTCAAATGGCTCATGCGTATTACGTTTTTCTTGTGGGTTTTGGCTCTGATAGCAGGCATCGTACTGTACTTTGTCTGGTACACCTAATCAAGGCCCAGCCTAACTCTCTCCAGATGCCTCCACTGGAATAAACTGCTCACGTGGAGGTGTTCTTTTTATTCAGACCAGCCAGCTATGAGGACGCGTGGAAAAAGAATGCGTGATATTGACTATATCGTCCACATCTGCTATACTTTTTGTGAAAAAAATCACCCATGCAAAAGAGTTGCTCAGCGCTGATGAAGCAGGCTTAGCAGCGGCTGGATCGAGTAAGGAAGCTCGACAGCACCCAATTGTTACAACGATCAATCCCATGGCAGGGCATGCACGACATCAAAGGAGGATGAGATGGGTTCGGTACCAGCTTTTCTTCTCAAGAAACTGTACGTAAAGGGAAGCCTCAAGAACACCGCGACCGGCTTCGAATTCACCATCCAGAACACGCTAGCGCCAGGCACGATCGTAGACCTCGGTTCTCTGCAAGTAGACGGCGTTACATACCAGCCTGAACAAGTCAGAGTGATCCTGTCGGATGGCCGCAATGTCCCAGCGACAGAAGTATCTGCGCAATCGCCCATGCGTTTTGCTGTTGGTGACAAAGTAACCGTTCAAGTTGCAGGTACGCCTCTGTCCACAGGTGCGCACAAGCTCATGCTATCCCCAAAGACGAAAGAGGCAGGTGTGCTGGAAATCTCTGCCGAAGATACAATTGCGTAAATTCGCCCATGGGACTTTGGCAAGAAGCCTGGCAGGTTCGGTCAAAGCATTTTCGTCCACAGATCGGGTTTGCCCGTCCTAATCGGACACTTGCTATAAGCCTGACGGGGGATCATTGTGCCCTGCATTGCGCGCATTGCAATGGGCACTACCTCCGTGGCATGATTGATATCCATGATGCCGATGTCACGGGCATGACCAGTTGCCTGGTTTCTGGGGGTTGTGACCAACGGGGCAAAGTGCCTGTAACTACACATCTGGCACAGATTCAAGCGCTGCGTCCTGGGCGGCTCTTGAACTGGCATGTGGGCATGATTGATGAAGGAGACATGCGTGTCATTGCTCCTTATGTGGATATTATCTCCTTCGATTTTGTCGGCGAGGATGAGACAATCCGTGAGGTATATGGGTTGGACTATACAGGGGATGACTATCTGCGCACATACCAAATGCTGCGCCGCTATGCCAAGGTGGTGCCGCACTTGACCATTGGCTTGCGTGGTGGGCAAATCTACGGAGAATACCAGGCGTTGCGCCAACTCAAGGCGGTGGGCTTGGATGCTCTTGTCCTGCTCGTTTTTATGCCTACCCCAGAAACACGTTATGCCCATTGCCAACCCCCATCTCTGGACGAAGTAGTTGACTTTATGCTCACTGCACGCCTGACTTTGCCCGATACCCCGATTTATCTGGGATGCATGAGGCCCGGTGGGCGTTACCGGCGTGAACTGGATGCACTGGCAGTGCGCGCTGGGGTAAACAAGATTGTCAATCCTGCTCCGTCTGCGGTCCAAGAGGCAAAAGACCTTTTGTTGGCAATCCAATGGGAGAGTGAATGTTGCGTTATCCAGAGAGCATGACCATAACAGAGACGCTCCTCCCGTATGAAGCGGAAAGAACCATTGGTGTGTCTGCGGGAACCGCGGCCGTCATCGGCTTGCAGCGCCTGTGCCAAAGGGACAGGCCGACTACTGCCTACTTGATGATCGGTGAACGTTGCGCACGCGATTGCGCCTTCTGCACCCAATCACGCCACAGCTCAGCGCGCTCCCATTTCCTCTCGCGTATTGTTTGGCCGCCTTATCCGCTCCAGCACGTGCTCCACGCGGTGGCAAATAGTTTTGTTCAAGGGGAAATCTTGCGCTGCTGCTTTCAGGTAACTGTATTCCCAGGCTATCTACAACAAACCCTTTCCGTGGTTGAACAGCTACGTTCGCTTTCTGACATACCTATGTGCGCCTCCATCGTTGCACCAAGCTTGGATGCAATTCGTACTTTGCTAGACTGCGGAGTGGAGCGTGTAAGCCTAGCTCTGGATGCAGCTTGCGAAAGGGTCTACCAGGAAACCAAAGGAGGAGACTGGCAAAGCCGACTCAACCTTCTGCGCGCGGCGGCTGAGCGTTTTCCCGGCCGCGTTGGGACGCATCTAATCGCCGGCCTGGGTGAGACTGAACAGGAAATGTGCGTTATCCTTCAGGAAATGGTGGAGCGAGGAGTAACAGTAGGCCTGTTCTCGTTTACCCCTGTGCCAGGCACGGCATGGGCCGATCGTGCGCCGCCTCCTTTGCCATCGTACCGACGCATCCAGGTAGCCCGCTACTTGCTGGCAACAGGGGCTTGTCGTGTAGAGGATTGGAGTTTTTCGCCTACAGGGCAAATCGTGTCCTATGGTTTGCCCCTGGCAAGGCTGCGCGAGCTATTGGCTGATGGGCAGGCATTCGAAACTGCCGGATGCCCTGGTTGCAATCGCCCCTATTACAACGAGCGGCCAGGGAAGGCGATTTACAATTACCCGCGTCCCCTTACTGCAGAGGAAATAGAGACAGCTATATCCATTGCTGTATCTGAATTGACCTAGGAGCAGTCTGTCGGGCGAAGTAGCTATCTATCAGCTTAAACAAAATAACGCTTATGAAACCAGAAGGACTCGGGGTCGAGGAGTAGCTTATTGATGATCAAGCAGGCTCTCAGCCCATGATGGTCTGGAGGATGCAATGCTCTTTGCCGAATGGCGTCTGATTTTTACGGGCGCTGCGGACGGCTATGTCAATATGGCGATTGATGAGGCAACATTGATCCTAGTAGGCGAGGGACGGGTGCCGCCAACGGTGCGCATTTATTCGTGGGATTCGCCCTTTTGTACCATAGGGTACCTGCAATGCATCTCCCAGTTAAAGCCTCTTCTGTCGCAAGGCAGCGGATGCAAGTACGTGCGCCGTTTGACGGGCGGGAAAGCCTGCCTTCATGGCGGTGACCTTTCCTATAGCCTTATTGTGTCTATGAGCGATACCCTGATCCCAGCAAGCGTGCTGGATTCCTATGAACGTATTTCCTCTGGAGTCATCGAGGGGTTGCGCCTGCTAGGTTTTGATGCCCGCTACGCACCGCCGACCGACGTGCAAATAGACGGATATATTATTGCCACATCCGCACAAGCGAGAAAGCAAGGCGTGCTGCTGCACCAAGGGACGATCGCGCTCAAGCCCTGTTCGATAGATCGACTGCAGGAGTTGCCTTGTTTGAACTTGACGCCCATCAGCGAGTTGGTTGGTGGGGAGATTAACATCGAGGATGGGGCACAGGCATTGGGGATGGGCTTCAAACGAGCATTAGGGGTAGACCTCAGCCCAAGCATACTCTTTGCTAAGGAGAAGCGCCTTGCCAGGCAGCTTCTCCGTGAGAAATACATGCGCACTGAGTGGACCTTTTGTCGCTAGAGAGCAGCAAATAAGCGCATTCAGCTTGAATGAGTGTGTTGCATCATTGCTCTGCTCGCAGAGCTGTGATTTATCAAATACAAGAAGGAGGAAAGGGAAATGGTAGAATATGCAAAAGATCGGCGCTATCTGCCTACGCATGAGTGGGTCAAGTTGGAAGGAGATGAAGCGATCGCTGGCATCAGCGACTATGCCCAGCATGAGTTGAGCGACGTGGTGTATGTCGAACTCCCCGAGGTGGGGGAAACCTTTGCCCAGAATGAGGTTTTTGCCACCGTCGAGTCCGTCAAAGCAGCCTCAGATGTGTACATGCCCATGAGTGGCGAGATACTAGCTGTTAATAAAGAACTGGAGGATTCACCACAACTTGTCAATGAGGACCCGTTCGGTCGTGGTTGGTTCATTCGTTTCCGCCCCACCAAGCCAGAGGAATATGAGTCCCTCCTGGATGCCGAGGCGTATGAGAGACATTGCCGGGAGGAAGCGGAAAAGGGGGGATAAATGTCCTACATTCCCAATACTGAAGCCGACCGTGCCGCCATGCGAAAAGCGATCGGCGTAAATAACATAGACGAGTTATTCCGAGATGTTCCTGAGGCCCTGCGCTACCCAGAATTGAAGTTGCCTCCACCTCTATCCGAGATGGAGATCCTGCGGGAGTTGCGGGAAATCAGCGAATACAACGTAGACCTAGAGCACGCACCCTGCTTCCTTGGTGCAGGGGCCTATCGCCACTTTGTTCCCAGCATCGTCGGGCATGTCATCGGACGTTCCGAGTTTTATACCGCGTATACACCTTACCAACCTGAGATCAGCCAAGGCACACTGCAGAGCATTTTTGAGTACCAAAGCATGATCTGCGCCCTGACAGGCATGGATGTCGCCAACGCATCCCACTACGATGGAGCCACGGCACTGGCAGAAGCTGTGCTTATGGCTGTTAGCGTGTCGCGTGGTAAGCGTCACAAGGTGGTGCTTTCTGCAGGCGTGCATCCTGAGTATCGCGCCGTGGTGTACACATATACCCAGGGTATGGGATTGACGCTAGTCGGAGAGGGGGCGGACCCCCTAGCCATAGACTACCTAGCGGATATGGTTGACGCTGACACAGCGTGTGTGGTCGTGCAGAATCCAAGCTTCCTCGGCTACCTGGAGGATCCTGCCGCCCTGCGCGCGCTGGCAGAGGCTGCCCACAGCAAAGGCGCGCTGTTCGTGGTTAGCGCAGACCCTATTTCTCTCGGGTTGTTTGCACCTCCTGCTGACTATGGCGCAGACATCGTGTGTGGTGAAGGCCAAGCGCTGGGCGGTGGGTTGAACTTTGGCGGCCCTTATTTGGGTTTCTTTGCCTGCAAGCAGCAGTATGTGCATAAAATGGCTGGACGCATCGTGGGGCAGACAGTAGATCGGCGCGGGCAACGGGGCTTTGTGCTGACCCTCTCCGCAAGAGAGCAGCACATTAGGCGTGAGAAAGCTACGTCGAATATCTGCTCTAATGAGGCTTTGATGGCTTTGGCTGCCGCAGTCTACTTGGCAGCAATGGGCAAGACAGGCTTGCGCAAAGTGGCAGAACTGTGTTATCACAAAGCCCATTACGCAGCACAGCGGTTATCTGCACTGCCTGATTATCACCTGCTCAGTCAGAAACCTTTCTTCAAGGAATTCGCTTTACGCTGCCCGAAACCGGTTGACGAAATCAACGAATACTTGCTCGATGAGTGGGGTATCATAGGCGGCTATGATCTGGGGAAGGATTATCCGGGCCTGGCGAATACCATGCTCGTCTGCGTTACCGAAATGAACACCAAGGAGGAGATCGACCTACTGGTGGATGCCCTCACTCCCAACTCCTTTGTTCATGCAGAAGAGCAATGGGAATCTAATGAGGAGGAGGCGGCATGAAAGAAGCGCTTATCTACGAGATCAGTTCACCGGGACGCATTGGGGTAAACCTGCCTGAATGCGACGTGCCGGCAACACCCCTTCCAGAAGAATACCTGAGGAAAGACTTGCCGCTGCCAGAAATAAGCGAAGTGGATCTCGTGCGCCATTACGTGCGCCTGTCGCAACTCAACTACGCGGTGGACACGGGCTTTTACCCGCTGGGCTCTTGTACCATGAAATACAATCCCAAGGTCAACGAAGAGGCAGCCAAGCTGCCTGGATTTGTACATACCCATCCTTATCAGGCTCCCGACACTGTGCAGGGCAATTTGTTCCTGATGTACCAACTGCAGGAGTTCCTCAAAGAAATCAGCGGCTTTGCCAGCGTATCGTTGCAGCCAGCGGCTGGAGCACATGGCGAACTGGCTGGCGTGCTGATGATCCGCGCATATCATGAATCGCGGGGGGAGCACAAACGCACGCGCATGCTCATCCCAGACTCGGCACATGGCACAAACCCAGCATCAACTACGATGGCTGGCTACGAAACGGTAAAATTGTCTTCCGATACTCGCGGGAACGTCGATTTGGAGGAGCTACGAGCTCATTGTGACGATACCGTAGCTGGATTGATGCTCACCAATCCCAACACATTGGGGCTGTTCGATGAGCATGTGCAGGAGATTGCACGCCTGATCCATGAATGCGGTGGCTTGTTGTATGGCGATGGAGCCAACTTGAACGCCATTATGGGCATTGTCAAGCCCGCAGAATTGGGATTCGATGTGATGCATTTTAACCTACACAAAACATTCTCTACCCCGCATGGTGGTGGCGGCCCTGGAGCAGGCCCTGTAGGTGCTAATGAAGTTCTTGCCCCCTTTTTGCCAGGACCTATCGTGGTCAGAGAACTAGTGGAAGAGGAAGAAGAACCAGATTTGGATAAGGAGTGGGAAGAAGAGGGGATGTACTATTACCATTGGCAGATGCCCCCCTCTTCGATCGGTCGCTTGAAGGCTTTCTATGGCAACTTTGGCGTGTGCATCAAGGCGTATACATACATCCGCATGCTGGGTGCTGCGGGGTTGCGCCAGGTGAGTGAAAACGCAGTTTTGAACGCCAACTACCTGCTCAGCCGCTTAAAGGGTATTTACCCGCTGCCCTACGATCGGACCTGTATGCACGAGTTTGTGCTTTCTGGCCGCCTGCCTGATGCTCCAGATGTGCATACCATAGACATTGCCAAAAGGCTGATTGACTTGGGCTTCCATCCACCGACCATCTACTTCCCACTTATTGTCCCCGAAGCGCTGATGATCGAGCCTACGGAGACAGAAAGCAAGGAAACATTGGATGCCTTCGCTGATGCGCTCATCCAAATTGCCCAAGAAGCCAAGACCAATCCAGAGCTTTTGCACAGTGCACCCCATGTAGCACCAGTTGCGCGCCTGGATGAGGTACTCGCTGCACGGCAACCAATCCTGCAATGCCTGAAGTAGCTGCCCACAAAAATATGCGTGACGCACCTCAGAGGTGCGTCACGCATATCCTTGGTACCGGATGGCTATCGCTGACCCCCTATTCTATTCTTTGACCCCAGGTAGCTTTCTCCTGGGCATCTGGGAACCGCCTTACTACGGTCGCCAAGACAGGCAGAGGGACTTTATCGCCACTGGCCAGATCCTTGATTGGTTTCGCTGGTCCTTCCTCACCGTGCGCAAGGGGAAAGACGCCTATTTCAGTGCCAGGTTCATTGTAGCGCTTTTCCACATAAGCCATGCCAATCTGCCGCCCACCGACCAGTGTGCAACTAGTTATCCGGCCAATGTACTGACCCCGTTTATTGACTACCGGATCGCCAGCGCGCAAAGCACGAACGCCTGTTTCGTTGACGCGGAAGCGCACCACTTCCATCTTTTTGTTCAGTTCTATTTCCAAGCAGTGTTTGCGTCCGATGAAGAAAGGTTTGTGGAATTTAACGTAGGGCGCAAATCCTGCCTCGGAAGGCGAGATGCCATATTCGCCTGCTAGTTCATGCCCATACAGTGGCAACCCAGCTTCAATGCGTGTCGAGTCGCGCGCTGCCAAGCCGCACGGCTTTAAACCGAACGGAGCCCCCTTCTCCAACAATAGGTTCCAGAGCTCCACAGTGCGATCAGGATGCACCAAGAGCTCGAATCCCCACTCCTCCCCTGTGTAACCGGTGCGGGCGACAATCAAATCAAAGCCAGCCAGTTCGACGCGCATGTGATCTGTGCGGCGGATACGCGCAAGCTGCCGTTTGACAATGATGTCGTCCGTTAAGCTCTGTAAGATAGGCAGCGAGTTGGGACCTTGTAGCGCCAAATCCACCCGCTGATCATCGCCACTACTGGGGTCTTTCAGATCACGGATGGTTACCTCACCCTCGATTTCCATTGCCGGGTTATCCCGGTCGATGATCACCTCCCGTGAGTTCACAGCACGCAGCCAGGCCAGATCCTTCTCGGCATTGGCCGCATTCACAATCAATAAGTAGCGATCCCAACCCAGTCGGTACATCATGAAATCATCAATCACATTGCCGTCGGGATCGAGGAAATAGGCATAAGCCGACTGGCCTGGGTCAATCCAGCGAGCATAGTTGCTGGCTACAACATCCAGAAAACTGGCAGCGTGTTCGCCGGAAACCTCCAGCACGCCCATATGCGCTACATCAAACAGGCCGGCTGCCGATCGCACAGCTTGGTGCTCCTCGCTCACGCTGCTATACCACACCGGCATTTCCCATCCAGCAAAGGGGATGAGTTTGGTAGTGCGCTTACGGTGTTCGTTATACAGGGGTGTGCGCTTCAGAGGCGCATTTTCAGGTTCCCGCCAGACAAATTCTTGCTTCTTTGCAGCGCGCTCTCTGAGTGAGCTCAGGGCAGGCTTTAGCGACGCTTGTCCTACGAAGTATGGCTTGGTCAGGCAAAACCAGGATTTTTGCGCCCCTTGGTAGAGTTCTAATGCCGTGGGGCGTTCATTGGCATACTCGGGCAAATCCGCCCGTGCGCGCAAAGAGCGGCGCAGTTCATCCCCTCGAGGTGTGGCGCCAGCCTCTATAAGCGCAGCCCATAGGCGCGTTGCCTGGTCTGGATGCACTAGCATCTCCAGTCGCACATCACCAACGCCATACCCTAGCCTGGCGATAAACACCGGTATGCCTGCCACTTGTCCATGCCATATCGCACCTTCACTCAGCGGGGGCATGCCCAGCTTTTGTAACAACTCTGGCCCACCGGGGCCAACCACCGCCAAGCTCACCAAGCGATCCCCTGGGTCTCGCAATACATCTTCACCCAAATCCTCGATGACTGCCGGGCCTTCCACCTTGCGGAAGATATCCTCCTCATCAAAGAGGATATAGCCATCGCTTAGGCCGCGCAGCCAAGATTTGACCCGTGAGGTATTCTGAGGGTTGGTCAGCATCAAATACACATCGCGGCCGCGCTCGTCCGTTTCCAGGCGCAGCACAGCCACATCATCCAGCAAGACGCCTTCCTTGTTGAGCAGAAAAGTGCGCTGAGCCTGATAGGGCCCAAGAAAGGCAATGTTCCCTGTAGAAACCTGCTGCAGGAATGGCTTCGCCCTCCAGCCACTAATACGCAATATGCCTGTATCACTAGTATCCAGCAGAAGAGCATTGCTCTGCGTCGCTACCCGGCTGTCTAGCACAGGCAAGCCAATAGAGTGCTTCAATGCAGGTGTTTCCGGAACGACCATAAAGTGGGGATAGCCCAAGCCTTGGGGCTTTGTTTCCGATGAGAGGCGTATAGCAAGGGCATCCACATCCCGCCTAGCTGTTTCCAGGATATCTAGGTCTACCTTGCCTCGTGGCAATTCGCCTAACAATCCAATATACTTAAAGGGTTGGATATTGGTCAGCACTCTGGCGATGATCTCTGCCAGTTCATCCAGATGCTCTGGCTGCATGCCGCGTTGTGTGACCCAAGGTGTGCCCATGCGGATGCCACTGCCCAGGGCAGTCAGTTCATCCCCTGGGATTGTGTTCTTGTTGACCACGATGCCGCACAGGTCAAGGATGCGCGCTGCTATTTCCCCGCGCAACGGAAAGCCGGTCTTGGTCTTAATCCCCCGCAAGTCTACTACCAGCAAGTGTGTATCCGTCCCGCCATAGGCAAGTTTGAGACCCCGCTTGGCTAGCGAATCGGCAAAAGCCTTGGCATTTTCCACAATCGCGTATTGCAATCGGCGGAATTTTTCTGTTTGGGCAATTTTGAAGGCAACCGCCATGGCTGCAAATTTGTTGACATGAGGCCCGCCCTGCTCGCCAGGGAAAATAGCCGCGTCGATACGCTGTGCCTTTTCCTCGTCTGTGGTCATAATGACTGCGCCACGTGGCCCGCAAATGGTCTTGTGCGTAGTAAAAGTGATGATGTCTGCATAGCCAATGGGATTGGGGTATGCCCCTGCTACAGCCATACCCGCGGTGTGGGCAATGTCAGCCATCAGCAGGGCTCCCACCTCATCTGCAATCGCCCTGAACTTGGCCCAGTCTGGCGCCCAAGGATATGAGGTGTAACCAGCGACAATGATTTTCGGGCGATGTTCACGAGCTAGAGATAGGATTGTATCGTAATTCAACCGTTCTGTATGGCGATCCACATTGTATGAGATGACATTGTACAGCCGGCCAGACAGGTTGAATTCGCTGCCATGGGTAAGATGGCCTCCCTGGAACAAGTTCATGCCCATCAGGGTATCACCAGGACGCAGGAACGCCTGATACACGGCAAGGTTCGCTGCCGCACCAGAGAGCGGCTGCACATTGACAAAGATATGTTCGGCGGGCACTTCTTTTGTGGCAAAGCATTGTGCACACCGACGTTGCGCCAAAGTTTCTATGAAATCAGCATATTCCACGCCTTTGTAGAAACGGCGGTCACTGTAGCGGCGGTAATACGCCAGTTGATGCGCATGTTCCAGGACCAACTCCTCTTCATCGCGCGTCATGCGCAGGGGAGGATACCCTTCGGCATAGATATTGTTGAACACGGAACCCAACGCTTGCCGCACTGCACGGGGCGCAATGCTCTCAGAGGGGATGAGGATAAAACGCCTAGCCTGCCGCTCTTCCTCAAAGCGGATAATCAGATCCGTATCCGGATCCACTTCAGCAATATCTACGTTGAAAAGATCACTGTAATGTCCGTCTTTCATGTCAGCACTCCTTTGTGGTTATATAAGTTTCGATCACCCTAACTGCCCAAACGTCATAGATACTTTCGTAGCTATCCAATCGTTTTCCCTTTGTGCCAGACGGTATGATTGACATAGCGTGGCACATCTACTCCTGAACGCGCCCAAGCTGCTTCCAC
>JBMFPM010000028.1:0-11212 GCA_049969135.1 Anaerolineae bacterium | reverse complement strand
GTCTCGCGTAACTTGAGTCGCACCTTCCGAAGTGCTGCAGATGCTTCACTTCGCTCAGCATGACACTGGGAGGACTTTCCCGGTTGATGTCAGGATATTCGTTGGGACATTGTCCCCAGGTGGTGTTTGAAAAGGGCTTGTAGCAAGTGCTCCTTCGACTATGCTCAGGGCAAGCTTTTAGCACTTGAGAGACGCTCTGAAACGTGCACTACAAACCTCCGGAGTCGTGGGATCGCGAGGTTTACCCGTGTCCCAACTCAAGAAACAGGGGCCAGACTGATCAAGTCATTCTTCTACCCGAAACGGTCGCAGCACCGGGCCTGCATTGCTCATGCCAGCCAGTTGACTCACCTTTTGTTCAGCTTCGTCCAGTTTGCTCTCGCACAGTTTGACCAGGCGCATGCCTTTTTCGAACAAAGCCAAGGATTGCTCCAGTGTCAATTCACCCTTTTCCAATTGCCCTACCACTTCTTCAAGCTGCTGAAATGCTTGTTCAAAAGTCAAATCAGCCATTTCTTTCTCTTCCATCCGCTTTCTCCTCCCCCTTCGCTTACCACCCTTCAATCCACAGTACTTGTGAAATGGCCGTCGCTGACACGGATATCAATCCCATCCCCTGATACAACCTGCGCTGTGCTCCTCACGACTGCGCCAGTATCGCGACGAGATACCACGGCATAGCCACGATCCAAGACGGACTGTGGGCTCAGGGCTTGCAAGCGGAGTGTGACGCCGGTCATCTGTTCCCGCATGAGTGTCAAACGATGGCGTTGCGTCGTCCACATCCTCTGGCGGCGTTCATCCACACTCTGCCGCCACCTGTCCACCACAGTCCTTGGAGAGAAGCGGCGCAGCGCATCCATCGCGCGCTCTAGCCTATTGTGGTTCTCAGCCAGGCGTTGCTTCATCCGCTGGTGAAGCATGTTACGGCACTGTCCAATCTGGGCATACAAAGCCTGTTGGTCAGGAACGGCGAGTTCTGCAGCCGCCGATGGGGTGGGTGCCCTCATATCAGCCACAAAATCAGCAATCGTGTAATCCGTTTCATGCCCTATCCCGGAGATAACCGGCACTTTGGAAGCAAATATGGCACGCGCGACTCGTTCGTCATTGAAGGGCCATAGCTCCTCCAAGGAGCCTCCACCGCGGGCAACAATAATGGCATCCACATCGGCATAGGCATTCAACATCTCCAAAGCAGCAACAATTTGAGGCGGCGCCTCCTCTCCCTGCACCAGTGTCGGCGCCACAATGACCTCAGCGAGGGGGTAGCGGCGCTTTAAGATGTGTAAGATATCGCGTATGGCAGCGCCGACCGGCGAAGTAACAATGCCCAGTCGTCTTGGGAAACGAGGCAGGGGACGCTTGCGTTCCGGAGCAAAGAGACCTTCCCGTTCCAACTTGTCCTTGAGCGCCAGGAACTCCAGAAACAATACGCCAGCACCTAGAGGCTGTATTTGATCCACGTATAGCTGATAGTTGCCCTGTACTTCATAGACTGAGGTACGGCCGTGCACAATGACTGCGTTGCCATTCGCCGGCAGATGCTCCAAGCGAGAGAGCTGCGAGCGCCACAACACACAGCGTAACTGTGCATAGGCATCCTTCAGCGTAAAGTACATATGCCCGGCTGTGGATTGAGTGCAATTGGAGATTTCGCCTTCCACCCACAGATCCTGCAGCAGAGGATCGATATCGAACAGGCTTTTGATGTATTGGGTAACCTGACTGACAGTATACACCTGCATGTCCTAACTATACTGCATTGGGCAACGATTACAAAAAAGGCGCCTCGCATTCGTGCGAGGCGCCTGTCATCAACTGAGTATCAAGCAGCGTTATTGGACGACAATGTTGATCAACTCATCCTGAACGTAGATGACCTTGACGATGTCCTTGCCCGCTGTATAACGTTGCACCTTTTCACTGCCGAAAGCCAGTTCCCGCGCCTCTTCTTCACTGAGCCCCACCGGCACGGACAACCGATCGCGCACCTTGCCATTGACCTGCACGACCAGAGTAACCATCTCTTCTGCCGCTGCAGCTTCATCCCACTGCGGCCAGGATTGCGTATGGACGCTGTAGGGCCCACCGATGCGCTCCCATAGCTCTTCCGCCAAGTGCGGTGTAATAGGAGCCAGCATTAGGATCAGGGAACGCACAGCCTCAGACCAAGCTTCTGAGTGCACCACAGGCGTGTTCTTGGCTTTCACTAAGTAATTATTCAATTCCATCAGCGCAGCAATGGCTGTATTGAAGCGGAACGCTTCCATGTCGTCCGTAACTTTGCGGATGGTTTTGTGCGTTATACGGCGCAGAGCGGCAATCTCTTTCGGAGTGGCCAGCCGGTCAAAAGATTTGGTTGGACCTACAACCACATCCCAAACGCGGTGCAAGAAGCGGTGCACCCCTTCAATGCCTCGGCTGCTCCACGGACCGCCAGCATCCCAGGGCCCAATGAACATCAAATAAGCACGTGTAGTATCAGCACCCATTGTCCGCACGTATTCATCGGGGTTCACAACATTGCCCCGCGACTTGCTCATCTTCTCGTTGTCTTCACCCAAGATAATCCCCTGATTGAACAAGCGCAACATTGGCTCGTCGTGATCCAGGATGCCAATGTCCCGGCAAGCCTTGGTGAAGAAGCGGGTATAGAGCAGATGCATTGTCGCGTGTTCAATGCCACCGGTGTACTGATCCACCGGCATCCAATACTTGTAGCGCACCGGGTCAAAGGGCCCCTTATCGTACCCTGGACTAGTATAACGCATATGGTACCATGAGGAGCACATAAAAGTATCCATCGTATCCGTCTCCCGCTCTGCCGGGCGGCCACACCTAGGACACGTCGTACGCAAGAACTCCTCATGATACTTCAATGGCGACTCTCCGGTGGGCAGGAACTCGGCATCCTCTGGGAGCAGCACAGGCAGTTGATCTTCGGGCACAGGCACAATGCCGCAGTCTTTGCAGTAGACGATGGGGATGGGAGCTCCCCAATAGCGTTGCCGGGAGATTAGCCAGTCATGCAGGCGATATTGCACTTCGCGTTTTCCGATACCCATTCGCTCCATCTCGTCGGCGATGGCTTCCCAGCCCTCCCGGCTTGACAGGCCGCTGAAACGGCCAGAATTGACCATCGTGCCCTCTCCAACATAAGCCGCTTTCAAGGGCTGCCCATCCCAATCAGGTGGCGCGATCACCACCGGTATGGGCAAGCCATAACGCCGCGCAAAGTCAAAGTCGCGCTCATCGTGGGCTGGAACCCCCATAATGGCTCCTGTGCCATAGGTCATGAGCACATAATCTGCGATGTAGAGGGGAACCTCTTCGCCATTCATGGGATTGATCGCATAAGAGCCGATAAAGACGCCGTCGCGCTCCCGCTCGGTAGATAGACGGTCAATCTCCGCCATGCGGCGCGCCTTGTACTGGTATGCCTCAACCTCGGCACGATGCTCCGGCGTGGTCAATTCATCCACCAGTGGATGTTCCGGCGACAGCACAGCAAAAGTCATGCCAAACACGGTATCCGGCCGTGTGGTAAAAACTGGGATCTTTTTCGGTGAGCCCTTGACACCCAAGTCGAAGCGCACGCCCTCACTGCGGCCAATCCAGTTTTTCTGCATGGTTACCACACGCTCGGGCCAGTCAATCTTACTGAAATCCAAGAGCTCTTCCGCGTACTTGGTAATGCGGAAGAACCATTGCTCCAGATCTTTCTTGATCACCGGAGTGCCGCAGCGCTCACAATGTCGATCCTCACCCCACACCTGTTCGCGCGCCAGCGAAGTGTTGCAATGGGGACACCAGTCTACCGGAGCCATGGCACGGTATGCCAGCCCATGCTCATAGAATTTCAAGAAGAACCACTGCGTCCATTTGTAATAGCCGGGGTCGCAGGTGATCGCCTCACGCTCCCAATCCCACATGGCGCCCATGCTCTTCAATTGTCCACGCATGCGCTCGATATTGGCCATCGTCCATTTGTAGGGATGAATGCCGTGCTTGATGGCTGCTTCCTCGGCAGGCAAGCCAAAGGCATCGAATCCGATGGGGAACATGACATTGTACCCCTTCATGCGTATATAACGTGCCTTGGCATCAGACGGAGCCATGGCGTACCAGTGTCCAATGTGCAAATCACCTGAGGTATAGGGAAGCATGGTCAGAAAATAGAACTTGGGGCGAGGGTCATCCTCACGGGCATGATACAGCTTGTCCGCTTCCCATTTCTTCTGCCACTTGGGCTCAATAACGGTCGGATTATACTTTTCTTTCCTCATGACAACCTCCGTTTACCGCTGCTATGAATACTACAAGAAAAGAGCGCTTCGCGCAGGGGCGAAGCGCTCTCCGCGGTACCACCCTGATTGGTAGAACTTGGGTTTCTGAGTGCCGAGCTACCGCGTTGTGCCGACACCCTATCTCCACAAGGTGGAGATGAGGGGATTCGAACCCCTGACCTCCTCAATGCCATTGAGGCGCTCTCCCAATTGAGCTACATCCCCACGATACGAATTCTACCACCTTTTGGGCGTATTAACGGACGCCACCCGTCTGTGGCTAGCCCTCGCATGGACCTCTTCCACGAGATCCATGACAACAGGATTCACCCAGAAGCTCCCAGGCGAGTTCGGCTCATGTGCTCCCTTGGGGCACTCTTGCCAGGCTCCCACCCAATCAATGCCTGGCTCTCTGTAAGGGATAGCCTACTACTCCTGTTCACAGCTTTTGGTAATATACAGCCGGCTCCAGGGCATGCCGTCTGTGGAGCTGAGGGGATTCGAACCCCTGACCTCATCAGTGCGATTGACGCGCTCTCCCAACTGAGCTACAGCCCCATTTGCAACATTAAGTATAGTGCAATCGCGCTTGCTTGTCAAATTCAGCGGCGTTATTCATAGCGCAATGCATCTATCGGATTCAGGCTGGCAGCACGGGTAGCTGGATAGAGGCCAAAGAATAATCCTACCGCCAGAGAAAAAGCGACTGCCAGCACGACTGCTTGAAGGGAAACCCTCGTGACCAAAACGCCGGTGCTATTGACCCCAGCAGCAGCCAAAGCCCCAAAGCCGATACCAATCACCCCGCCGATGATGCTCAATACCATAGCTTCAATGAGAAACTGTACCATGATGTCCCGACGTTTGGCACCCACAGCCTTGCGAATGCCAATCTCTCGCGTCCGTTCTGTTACGGATACCAGCATAATGTTCATGATCCCAATGCCACCCACAAGCAGGGAGATAGCGGCAATAGCACCCAGGAAAATGGTCAGAATGTCCGTAACTTGGTTCAATACGCCCAGGATATCTTTCTGGCTGGTAACGGTAAAATCGTCCTGCTGATATTGAATACGATGTCGTTCACGAAGCAGTTCAGTGATCTGTTCTATTGCTGCATCAATCCGATCCTCGCTTACAGCCGAAGCAGTGATCAGGGACACTGCACTGCCGCCTCCTCTGGCAGTAACTGTTCCGAATAGCCGCGTCTTGGCAGAGGTAATAGGCACAAAGACAGAAGTATCAATGTTCCCTCCTCCGCCTTGTTCTACCAGGACGCCAATAACCCGGAATGGTATACGATTAATGCGTATGGTCTGTCCTACCGCTTCTTCTTCATCAAAGAGATCCTGCGCTAGCCGGTTGCCCAACACAGCTACCCGCGCTGCGGAAGCTAGGTCCTGTTGGTTGAAAAAGTATCCCTGCTCTAGCTCCAACTTTCTGATGAACGCGTACTCGGGAGTTGTGCCAATCACATTGGTGTTCGTATTGCGATTTCGGTAGATAATCTGTGCGTTACGCGTCTGTTGCGGCGCCACTGCGGTGACATCCGGGCAATTGGCTGGATCGGCGATCGCATTGGCATCTTCCATGGTCAAGCTAGCCAGAGTGCCCAAACCAAAGGAGGCGCCTCCTTGAGTAAAACTTCCAGGGATAATGAAAATCAAATTAGAGCCAATCCCTTGTATCTGCTCTGTGATTGCTTTCTGCGCTCCCTGGCCAATAGACAACAGCGCGATCACTGCACCGACGCCAATGATAATACCCAACATCGTCAGCGCAGAGCGCAATTTGTTGGCAGATAATCCACGCATTGCCAGGCGAATGCTCTCGACAATATCCATCGCTGCTTCCATCACTTTCCAGTGGATTCTATGGCCTCAGTGTCATAGACACACGGAGAGTCCACTCTTTCCTCTCCTACAATAAGGCCGTCTCTCAAGCGCACGATACGCCGTGTACATGCCGCTACATCGGGATCATGGGTCACAAAGATAACCGTAATACCACGTTCTTTGTTCAGATTTTGGAAAATGCGAATAATCTCTTGCCCCGTTTTGGTATCCAAGTTGCCTGTTGGCTCATCAGCCAAGATGATCGCAGGCTCATTGACCAGAGCACGAGCGATGGCGACACGTTGCTGTTCCCCGCCGGAAAGCTCGTTCGGTTTGTGGTGCAAGCGATCACCCAGACCCACGCTCTCTAAAGCCTCAATTGCCCTCGCCCGTCTTTTCGACATAGGCACGCCGGCATAGATCATGGGAATTTCCACATTGGCAATAGCACTCGTCCGCGGCAGCAAGTTATAGTTCTGAAAGACAAAGCCGATCTTCTTGTTGCGGATCTCAGCCAGTTGGTTGTCCGTAAGCGTATTGACTGGTATGCCATCCAAGTCGTACCGTCCGCTAGTGGGTTGGTCCAGACAGCCTATAATGTTCATAAGTGTGCTCTTGCCAGAGCCAGAGGGCCCCATGATGGCGATGAATTCACCAGGCGCTACCTCGAGGTCTATGCCACGCAGGGCATGCACTTCAACTGTGCCCATCTTGTAGACCTTGGTTATGCCCTCCAGTTTGATCATCGCACACGTCCTCCGAACGGAAATGAGAATTGCTGTAGGACATTGCGTCGTGGAGCAGAAACAATGACTTCCTCTCCCTCGCGCAGGCCGCTCACAATTTCTGTAACCAGTTCATTGTTCAGTCCAATTGTAACGGAACGTTGTTCCACTTTGCCCCCCGTGAGAACTTCAACCGAATATCTGGCCACGCTGTCCCGCTTTACTGCACGATTGGGCACTACTAGGACACCCTCCTTCCTAGCGACCACAATGTCTACGATGGCAGTCATATTGGGTCGGATAGGTACATCGGTAGAAGTAATCTCAACTTCCACGGCATAGCTCACTACCCCTTGTGACACCTTGCCCAATGGATCAATGCGCGTCACCTTGCCCGTCAGTTTAGCATCAGGGAAAGCATCCAGGCTGATAACAGCATCTTGGCCCACTTGTACAAGGCCAATGTCTGTCTCATCCACAATGGCATCAACATAATAACGTTCCAGGTCTGCCAACACGATCACGGGAGTGGCCGCGCTGACCAATTCTCCAACCTCTGCTCCTATGGAAAGCACAGTTCCAGAGAAGGGCGCTACTAGGATGGCATCAGCCAAGCGAAGTTTGGCTTGCTCAAGCGCAGCGCGCGATTGTTCGACCTGTGCTTCGGCAATCGCCAGTTCTTCTGGCGTTGGATTGCGGCGCAATTTGTCCAGTTGAGCCTTTGCTTGCGCCAATTGAGCCGCCGCGCTCTTGAAGGAAGTGTCATCAATCGCTGCTACTTGCAGCTTATAATTTGCCAATGCCCGCTGATAGTCAAGAGTCGCTCGTTCGAGCGCTGCTGCCTGCGGCAACATCCCAATGTCTGGTCGCCATGCCACCCGGTCATACGCTGCCTGCGCATCCTGTAAAGCCAACTCGGCCCTTTTCAAATCCGCTTCTGCTATGGAGAGTTGCTCGTCCTTCAGGTTTAATTTTTTCTTGGCAGACTCGTACAACGCTTGAGCACTTTCCAACGCTGCTTCTGCGGCGGCTAGGTCTGCTGCTGATGGCCCCGCTTTGACCTGTGCCAGACGAGCTTCGTTGATCTTCAGGGTAGCCTCCGCCTGCGCGACGTTCAATTCCAACTGACGCGTATCCAGGCGCGCTAGTTCCTGACCCTTCTCCACTTTCTGTCCAACTTGCACGTGGATGGCTGCCAGCAACCCCCCGGATGGAAACACCAAGGTCACTTTCTTCCTAGGCCTTATACTGCCAGAGGCATTCACTGTAGCAAGAATAGTATCTCGCCGTACCGGAACGGTTTCATAATCCACAGTTGTTGTGGTTCTCTGTCTTGCCGCGCGGAGGATAAAGAAACCAGCCAAGGCTACCGCAACGAGCGTAATGAGCAACGCAATTGTCCTTCTTTTCATCGTTCGCTTTCTCCCTTGCAACAACAGATTTTTCTACGCATGAACATTTATTTTGTGATACTAAATATTTATTTTATCCAATTATAGGCATTTGTCAAATGCACAGGGCTGAGAATTGGCACTTGTTCTCTTTTTGTGCTAAAATGCACAATGTAAGCCAATAGCCACTGAAGACATATCAAACTCCAGGAGGAGACCATGAATCCCTTGGAAATCCCGGAGATTGTTATCAGACGCTTGCCCCTCTACCTGCGCACGCTCAATCTAATGGCAGCACAAGGCCAAACCGTTACATCCTCGCAAGAAATAGGGGAAAAGCTGGGCATCAGCTCCACCCAGATCCGCAAGGACCTCTCCTATTTTGGCGAGTTTGGCAAACAAGGAACGGGGTACAATGTCCAGTACCTGCGGGAACAACTGCGAGAAATCCTCCAAGTCAGCCAACGTTGGAAAGTGGCTTTGATCGGCGCGGGTGATCTCGGACGAGCCATCCTGCGTTACAGTGGCTTTGAAGAGGGCGGCTTTGAAATCACGGCTGTCCTAGACAAGGATGAACAGAAAATCGGCCGCCAAATTGGAAAATTAAAAGTGCTCGACGTCGCCAAGTTGCACGAAGTGATCCAGGAGCAGGGGATCCGAATCGCGATCATCGCCGTACCAGCCAGCGAAGCACAAGAAGTTGCGGATGCCCTGGTCAGCGCAGGGATCAAAGCCATTTTAAGCTATGCTCCCATCCCCTTACGCTTACCGCCTAACGTACAAGTGCATTACATAGACCCTGTTATTGGCTTACAAAGCATGACGTATTACCTCAGCCCTGAACAGACGCCATAGCCATCGCATGTAAAAAAGGCGTATGCTCACAAGCATACACCTTTCTTTTACGGCCGAATTGGCACTAGTCGAACCTACAACATAGGCAAACTGCGTTTCAGGATATTGTACCGCTCCAGTGCTTTGCCAGCTCCTATTGCCACACAAGCCAGCGGATCCTCTGCTACATGGCAGGGCACCCCGGTCTCGCGTGTCAAGTAGCGATCCACATTGCGCAGCAATGACCCCCCACCGGTCATGACAATACCACGATCAATGATATCCGATGCTAGTTCAGGCGGGGTCTTTTCCAGCACTGCCCTCACACTGGCAGCAATAGCAGCCAGAGGTTCCACGATCGCTTCCGTAATCTCGCCTGAAGTGATGGTGATCGTCTTGGGCAGACCTGTTACCTGGTCCCGACCGCGGACCTCCATTTTCAGTTCCTCGTCAAGGGGCAACGCACTGCCAATGCGGATTTTGATCTCCTCAGCAGTTTGATCCCCGATCAGCAGGTTATATTTACGGCGGATATAAGTCGCTATCGCTTCATCAGTCTTGATGCCACCCACACGCACAGAATTCGCAACGACGATCCCATTCACAGCGATGACAGCCGCCTCGCTCACCCCTCCTCCGATGTTCACAACCATGTTGCCTGTCGGAGTATGAATCGGCATATCGGCGCCGAGAGCAGCCGCTAGAGGTTCAGGGATGAGATATGCGACTTTGGCACCCGCTTGGATAGCCGCATCGCGCACTGCGCGGCTCTCCACACTGGTAACCCCCACCGGCACGCTGATCATTACCTCAGGCCGGAACAGGCGAAAACGTCCGCAAACCTTGGTAATAAAGTAGCGCAGCATAGCCTCTGTAACCACGTAGTCAGCGATCACGCCCCCGCGCATAGGACGCATCACTTCAATTGTTTCGGGCGTGCGTCCAAGCATCAGGCGCGCCTCTTCCCCCACCGCCACAATGCGGCTGTCATTCATGGAAATGGCTACCACAGAGGGCTCACGCAGCACAATGCCCTTGCCACGCACAAATACCAACACATTTACGGTACCTAAATCAATGCCTATCTGTTTTGTGAGCATTCAACCCCCTATTGCTCTGTCACTATCGTTGTTGATTCAACCTCTGCTACTCTCTGGATCCTAGCACCCAACAGGTTCAGTTTTTGGTCTATCCCTTCGTAGCCTCGGTCAACATAGCCGATATCGGAAACAATGGTCCTTCCCTCTGCGACCAGGGCCGCCAAGATCACAGCCGCACCGGAACGAATGTCCAGTGCCCTTACGTCACAACCTCTGAGCTTACTCGGCCCTTTAATCAAGGCGGTTTGCCCCTCCACTTTGATATCCGCCCCCATTTTCTGCAACTCACCGACATAGAGCAAACGGCCATCGTACATCGTTTCATGGATTGAGCTCTCGCCGTGTGCCTGTGTGAGCAAGGCACCAGTGGGAGCCTGTAGGTCAGTGGGAAAACCCGGATAAGGGAAGGTTTGAATATCAATTGCAGAAAGACGTTCGCAACCCTTCACGCAATATATATCCCTTTCCGCTGCTACCGAAACGCCAGCCTCGGTAAGCTTGCTGCTCAGGGCCCCCAGATACCGTGCGACACGGCCACGAATGGCCACTGCCCCTCCTGTTATAGCGGCTGCAATGGCAAAAGTCCCCGCTTCCAGGCGATCGGGCATCACGCGATATACAGCACCATGCAGCCTACGTACGCCTTCGATTTGGATAATGCCTGTACCAGCACCATAGATACGCGCCCCCATCGCATTGAGAAAACTTGCCAGGTCCACAACCTCTGGCTCGACCGAGGCGTTCTCGATAATCGTGGTGCCCTCAGCTAGGCAGGCGGCAAGCATAAGGTTCTCCGTGCCTGTATGGCTGGGATAATCCAGAGAGATTCTCTCCCCACTCAGTTTGTGCACCTTCAATGCATAATTGCCATTTAGACGATCTACCTTGGTACCCATTGCCTGGAATCCCTTCAGGTCAACGCCGACGGGGCGGGTACCTATGGCACAGCCGCCGGGATGGGGTGCCTCAGCCTGGCCCAAACGTCCCAGGAGCGCACCCACAACCAAGAAACTGGCGCGCATCTTGGTTGCCAATTCG
>JBMFPM010000027.1:0-11218 GCA_049969135.1 Anaerolineae bacterium | reverse complement strand
GAATAGGCCCAGAGCATAGCCGGCTAGGAACGCATCGCCCAACGGCGAATCCGCTCCCGCAACATACTCCTGTGTGATGCCCACGATGTCGCTGACGATCTGTTTCCAGGTTGGGCTAACCGCCCCACCGCCTGTCGCTACCACGCGCCGTATCGAATGTTCCCATCCAGGCAGGGTACTCTCAAGGCCATGGAGGATGCCATAGCCATAGGACTCTAGGATGGCACGGTACATGTGGGCGCGGGTATGTACCATGCTCCAGCCAAAGAAAACACCGCGTGCATAGGGGTCGAATTCGGGCGAACGCTGCCCAAGGAAATAAGGCAAGCACAGCAACCCTTTTGCCCCCAGAGGCACCCCTTCAGCCAGGCGATCCAGCAGCGAATAGGCAGTAACTCCTGTACGCGCTGCTTCTGCCACCTCGAGCGCTCCAAACTGGTCGCGAAACCAGCGCACCAACTCCCCGGAGGTCAGCATATAGGCGGGATATTGGAAGGGGAATCCGCTAGCCCCTCCGTAAGGGAATTCAGCAACCTCCTGCAAATCGGCAAGGCACAGTGTGGTCAGCCCGGCAGTGCCATAGTAAATCATCACATCCCCTTGATTCAACACACCAGCACCTAACAAAGAGAAGTATACATCTCCAGAACCAACCAGCACTGGCGTGCCCTCTGCTAATCCTGTGCATTGCGCGGCTTCGTAGGTAACGGTACCGGCGACCTTAATGGGGGGATAGGCTGGTGGCAAAAGTTCTATGGGAATACCCAATTCTATACAGATGTCTTCGCGCCACCGTGCCTGGGCGGCATCGTAGATAGCGCCGAAAAGGCTGGCGGTCAAATAGTCTACCGTGTATTTCCCTGTCAAGCGGTAGACCAGGTAGGAATGGGCATTAAAGACCATGCGCGTGCGCGCAAAGAGCTCTGGCTCATGGCGCATGAACCACAAGAGTTTGGGGGTGATCTCCTCACTGGTCAATGCACAACCCAAGCGGGCATTGACTTCCTCGATCTCTTTCACGGCGCGGTTATCCGAATAGAGGATGGCATGGCGCAGGGGACGCCCTTCTCCATCGGTGGGCAACAGATCCGGGATCAGCCCACTGACACACAATGCGCCAATCCTGTGCGGCGCAACACCCGATTGAGCTAGGAGGCCCCGGGTGATACGCGCGAGATCCTGCCACCAGTGGCGCTCAGCATCGTGCTCTGCCCAGTCAGGCCGTGGATGCAGCACCTCGTGCTCGCAAAAGTACTGCGCCAAGACCTGCCCATCAGGCGTAACCAAGACTCCCTTCGAACCCTGGGTTCCTACGTCAATCCCCATAAGATAGCATTCTGACATGACTTCTGGCTTCTCCTTCATCGATTTTATGCTTTATGTGACCTCGCAAATACTTCTTAAGGCAGGACAACTACACGCAGGCTACAAGGTTCGGCCGCCGCCTGGAAAGCTTCCCCGATCTTTTCGAGGGGGAAACGGCCAGAGATGAACAAATCTGCCGGGATGGCTCCACTGGCGACCAGGTCAGCTGCTTTGCGCAATGTGGAAAAGGTAGCGCCAAAAGCGCCTACGACAAAAAGCTCCCGGTAATGAATCAAGTTCGTGTTCAGGGAAACCATCGGATTATCCTTCGGTAAGCCGCCGAACAAACTCACACGCCCGCCTTTTGCAGCCATAGCCAGCGCCTGCTTCTGGGCTTCATGGCTGGGACAAGCCACGATGACCACTTCTGCTCCGCGGCCACCCGTAGCTCTCAGGACTGCTTCCACGGGGTCCTGTTCCTGCACTTGGATATAGAGATCGGCGTTGAACCGCTGCGCTACTTCTAGCCTTATGGGTTCCTGTTCCACACCGATAATTTGTCGCGCTCCGCGCAGCCGCGCCATAACCAAGTGCATGCAGCCTATAGTCCCCAAGCCAATGACCACTACCGTATCCCCGATACCTACCTCCACCAACTCCTGCCCATTGAGGACACACGACAATGGTTCGACCAGCGTCGCTGCTTCGAAGGGGACCTCCTTGGGGATAGGCAACACGCCGCCCCGCAACACAGTCTGGGCAGGCAAGTGCACATACTCAGCAAAGCCACCTGACAGGTCTTCGCCGATGGAGAGCAGGTTATCGCAGCGGTTGTACCGTCCTGCAACGCACTCGAGACAATACCCGCAGGGCACTGCCGGGCTGGAGACGACATGATCCCCCAAGAGCAAGCCCTGTACTCCCTCTCCCACTTCTACAACCACGCCACCGAACTCATGGCCGAGGATGGCCGGAAACGTCACATGCGCATGGCCATAGCGGAAGGTGCGCAGATCGGAGCCACATACTCCACAAGCCTTCACCTGGACTACCACATCACCAGGGCCAGCCGTCGGGGTCTCAAACTCTTTCACCTCCAGGTGCTCCAAAGCGGTCAACAATGCTGCTTTCATTGGTCCCTTTCCAACGACGAGTGTCAGGTCAGAAGCGCAGGCGCGCGCATATCCGCTCTACAAATGCCTCGTCAATGGGTCGTACGTGGACGACCGAGAAACGCCGGTTTGTAGCCCGCGCATAATCTGGCAGCGTACGCAACGCTTCCTCGAACTCCTGGCGCGCAAGGCCCAAGTCGGCTGGCTGATAGAGAACCCCAATGCGTTTTAGCTGTCGCTCCACCCAATCGGGGTCATTTTCCTGCAGGGCAGCCATCACCAACGTGCCCAGTGCTACCAGTTCGCCGTGGATGAAATGGCGTCGGGTGATGTACTCCACATTGTAGGCAAAGATGTGCTCCGAGGCTTCCTGTGGTCGGCTCGAGCCGAAACGGCGGCACAACTTATTAATCTCAGCAAATGCCTCCACGACAAAGCGGATGCCCTTGTCCGTAACTTCGCATATCTCTGTAGCTGTCTCCTCCAGACTTTGCAACCACTGACGCATTTGCATCGCGATATGCTCATCGTACGCTTCGTCGCGCTGATTACGTGCCAATGCCCAGTCCCACAGGGCGGTATGCGCACAGATAATGTCCCCTGCGCCGGCACGGTTCAAACGCACGGGCCCCTGGCGAATGAGGTCATAATCTATGTAGACCTTCTCCGGAATGACAAATCCGATGTAGCGCACATTGCCTTGTTCGCGCACCGCCACACTCTTGGTAACAAAGGCATCCACAGAGATGAGCGAGGGCACCAGGTAGCAAGGCTGGTTGCGCTTCCAAGCGACATACTTCGCCATATCCAGAGCCGAGCCACCGCCGATGCCCACGATGCGCTGTACCGGCGGGAGGGCACGCTCGGCTGCTTCCACGGTATCCCATTCCATATCCCGCACAAACAGCACTGCCTCTGGTGCTTGCGGCATGTGTTTTGCTGCCAATTGCCATGGTTCTTCCATCGTAACCACAAGGTACGACAGTTCTTGGAGAGGCATTTTCTCTAACAGTCGCCTACCAAAAACAAGCGTGGGAAATGGCAAAGGCTCTTCAGCACTTAAAGCCTTGCGTTCAATTACCAACTGGGGCTTGGGTGCATCTGGCCACAACTTCTCCAGCACCGCGCGCGCCTGGCCCACATCGCGGATCAGAGGATTCAACATCAAGGCACGCAGTGCTTGATCGTACGACTTTTCCACGATTGCCTGGACAGCTAGCATTTCGTAGGCACAGTTGCGCTGTAAGAAAGCCTGCACGTCCAAAGGCACCGGCCCTACCGTGAGCGGATGAGCGCCGGAAGCACCTACGACACAGGGCACCTCAATAATGCCTTCTGCAGGAAGCCAGGGGATTGTCCCATTGTTGTCTACATTGACAATGAACACCTGACGGCTGTCGCGCATCAAGCTCAGCAGCACCGGCACCACAATCGCCCTATACCAATAGGCACCACGCCGGCTGTAAATATCAGGGCGTTCATGTGCATCTGGGCGGGCGTACAGTGCCTCCATCGTGGATTGAATAGCCATTAGTTCTTCCGCTCTTGTCTGCCGCCCTATTGTCTTGGCCAACATGCGATCTGGATGGAAGTAATAGCGGAAATAGGGCGATGGGATCGCACCAATGGCACGGATGAGCTGTGGGTCTATCTCCAGCCTCGTCAGGCGGTCTGCCCGCTCCAAAACCAGGGGCATCACATCACGTCCTAGATGGCGTACCCCCGTCACCCAGCCGGCATGGTGCATGCCTACATAGTCAAATTCCAACTCGGCGTAAGGCAGTTCCAAAACCTGGGCAATCATCTGCATAAGCGACACAGGCATATCGCAGATGCCGATAACCCGCATAGCGCTATAGCGCCGAATGGCGTATTGCACCAGGCTGCTGGGATTGGTCAAATTGAGGATCAGCGCCTCGGGAGCTGCTTTCTCTGCCATGCGAACCAGATCCAGCGTGGCAGGGATAGTGCGCAGAGCGCTGGAGAAGCCTCCTGGGCCTACTGTCTCCTCACCGGGCAGACCCAATGTACGCGGAAACGACTCATCGAAAGCCCGCCCTTGCAAGCCGCCCACACGGACCTGGCTCAGGATATAATCCGCACCATCTAGGGCTGCTTCCATGTCTGTCGTATAGGATACGTGCAGGTCAGCCTGGCTGGCATCTGCCAGTTTGCAGCACAACTCACCAACTAGACGGAGTTTGTCAGCCGTACGGCCAACCAGCACCACCTCCACAACTTCACCGGACTTGAGGTTTTTGCGCAATGCATCCACCAGCTCCGGCGTGGCAATAGCACTACCGCCCCACACAATAAGCTTGGTCCGCTTTGTCATGGATCTCCTTTCTCGCATCAGGAATTGGCATACAAAGTGGGTACACTGCATGGGAGCAAGAATCGTGGCGACTATCCTGCCCCTTGACAGTACGAACGCTTTGCTGTTGCCCTAGAATTTCAGGCGCCGAAAAATTGGCGAATAGCAGCAGCCACCCGGCGCACTTCTTCCTCGGTCAACTCGGGGAACATGGGCAGGCACAAGTACTCTTTGGCGTACTGCGCCGCGATGGGGATGTCGCTCTCCTTGTAACCCAGGAAGCGGTACGCTGGCTGCATGGGCACTGGCGTGCCGTAGATGATCTGCGTCCCGATGCCCTGTTGCGCCAAATAGTCCATCAGTTGATCGCGCTTGGGCGTGCGGATGGTGTACATGTAGTAGACATGCGTGCCAAACTCGCTGACCTTGGGCGTCACCACCGGCAAATCGGCGAGCAGTTCATCATACAATGCCGCCCACTGCTGGCGCTTGCGGTTCCATTCGTCCAGGTGGCGCAGCTTCACGCTGAGGATAGCTGCCTGGATGGGGTCGAGTCGCTGCTGGAAGCCGATGATCTCGTGGACATGCTTGACATGCTGCCCCATGTAGCGCAGTACTCTGATTTTGTCGTAGAGCTCGTCATTGTTCAATGTAACGCCGCCGCCATCGCCGTAGCAACCCAAGTTCTTGCTGGGATAGAAGCTGAAGCAGCCAATATCGCCCAAGGAGCCTGTTTTGCGACCTTTATACGTGGCGCCATGGCTATGCGCCGCGTCTTCGATGACCCACAGCTTGTGCTTGCGGGCGATCTCCAACAAGGGGTCCATGTCTACGGGCTGCCCATAGAGATGCACAGGGATAATGGCTTTGGTACGTGGGGTAATTGCCTGTTCTACTTTGGAGACATCCATATTGTAGGAAACCGGGTCTATGTCCACAAAGACCGGTGTTGCGCCGACATAGGAGATGGCAAAGGCCGTAGCTACATAGGTATTGGCGACCGTAATCACCTCATCCCCTGGCCCGACGCCGCAGGCAGCCAAAGCCAAGTGCAATGCCTCCGTGCCGTTGGAAATGCCCACACAGTATTTCGTGCCACAATACTGGGCAAACTCGCGCTCAAAAGCCTCGAGAAATGGGCCCAAAGTGTACTTTCCGGTGGGAAGTACAGCGTCTATCGCGGCGCGTACCTCATCCTTAATCAACTGATATTGCCGTTTCAAGTCCTCGGCTGGGATTTGGATTGCAGTTGTTGCAGTCATCATCTCCTCCTTTTCTTTTTCCCTTGGCAATGGGTTTTAGCTTCGCACCAGCAGGAAAAGATACCCACTAGGTCGTAATCATAAGAAAAGTGCGGAGAAAATGCAAACTTGCGCTAGTGGATTTGACAGGGCATCCTGCCTCTAGTATACTAGGAATGCGCCCTCAGTTGGACGCAAGATGTCCTTCATGCCGTGGGCAATGCGCCACGGCATTTTGCTGTTCGGACATACATTGTAGATAATGCATGTGCCAGCCTACCTAGCGATGCTTCATCCAAAGGAGAAAGGAAGATGCCAGAATCAATCCGCCCTATCAAAGCCCTCATTTTTGACATGGGAGGTGTGCTCCTGCGCACGGAATCACTCGAACCCCGCCAGCGCTTGGCGGCAAAACTGGGCTTGTCATTGGAAGAACTCTATAAACTCGTGTTTGAAAGCGAGGAAGACCGCTTGGTTCAATTGGGCATTATCCCACCCGAAGTGCGCTGGCAACACGTCGCACAGCAACTGGGACTTGACGATGAGCAGATAACTACCTTCCGCCGTGAGATGTTTGCCGGTGACGTATTGGATATGGAATTGGTGAACTATATCCGCAGCAAGCATGGGCGTTACAAGACGGCCTTGCTCAGCAACGCTCCTGCGCGACTGGAAACTATGCTGCACAATGAATGGCATATCGCGGATTGTTTTGACGTGATTGTGATCTCGGCCCTGGTGGGGATGATGAAACCAGACCCAGCCATCTACCGCTTGACCCTCAACCAGTTGCAAGTTGTCCCTCAGGAGGCTGTGTTCATAGATGATGTGCGGGCAAATGTCGAGGCAGCAGCAGCGCTGGGCATACACGCTATCCAGTTCACCACGCGCGAAGACACCCTGAAGGAATTGGAAGCGCTTCTGCAGGCTGATGGTGCCCAAAAACCGGAGGAGGCAAGCGATGACTACATGGATCATCCGCCAATACCGTCCCGATGACCTGCTGTCTTTGACCCAACTCATCAACAACGCAGACCGGGTGGATAATGCGGGCTATGCCACCACCGCCTCAGCATTGGCACACCGGCTCAATGAACCTGGCGTCAATCCCACAGAAAACCTTTTCCTAGCCGAGGTAGAGGGCCATCTTGTAGGATTTGTAAGGGTATCTTTCAAGGCGGAAGAGGCGATTGACTGCGTCCGGGTAAGCGGCATCGTGCACCCACAGTGGCGGCGTCAGGGCATTGGGAGCGCATTGATGCAACACGCCGAAAAGCGTGCCAGAGCCTTCAAGCGAGACAAGCCACTGTTTCTGGACATGAATGTACGCCACCAGGTAGCAGGAGCAAAGGAGTTGGCACTCTCCTTGGGGTTGCAGCCAGTGCGCTACTTCTTCTATATGGAGTGCCATGACCTGGAGCATATCCCGGAACCCATTTTCCCAGAAGGCATTTCTATGCGCATCTATATCGTCGGCCAGGACGAGGAAGCATTTGTTGACGCCTACAATGAGGGTTTTGCCGATCATTGGGGCCATGTCCCCCACACACTGGAAAGAGAAAGACACCGCCTCACCATGCCCGGCTTCCGTCCGGAAAACAACTTGCTGGCCGTGAACCGCGAGGGACAGATCATCGGGTTATGTCTTGTCCTGTTCCCGCAGATGGAGCCAGATATGCAGGAGAGAAACCCACCGCTGATTGACGACCTAGCTGTGCGACCTTCTTATCGAAGGCGTGGCATTGGCCGTGCGCTCTTATTAGCCGGCATGCGCCGCATTCGCGAGGAAGGGTACCGCGCTGCAGCCCTTGGGGTGGATGCGGACAATCCCAACCAAGCCCTGAAGCTTTACGAATCGGTGGGATTTGCAGTAGTTTCGGGAAGCACTTCTTATCGCAAAGAATTGGTGTGAGCTATACAGGCTGAGGATTACTTCTGTCTGTAAGGAGGGAAGAAATGAAAAGGCCATTCTCCCTGCTCCTCATTGCCTTGCTCGCTTTTGCCCTGAGCAATTGTGGCCCTGGCCCGGCACCCATTGCCACACCGACCAAACCGCCTCAAGCCAGCCCATCTGTTTCCTTCGCGCTCACCAGCAATGCCTTTCAAGCAGGGCAAGCCATTCCCCAGCGGTATACCTGCGATGGGGAAGATATTTCACCGTCTCTGCAATGGAGTGAACCACCGCCAGGTACAAAGAGTTTTGCCCTGATCGTCGATGACCCGGACGCACGAGGTTGGGTGCATTGGCTTTTGTATAACCTACCTGCAAGAGCACGGATCCTGCCTGAGGCTGTCCCAGCCAGTGCGGAATTGCCTGATGGCAGCCGACAGGGGAGGAACAGTTGGGGAAAGCTGCAATATGGCGGCCCCTGCCCACCAAGCGGCACGCATCGCTACTCCTTCCGCCTCTACGCCTTAGACACGGTGCTCGATTTGCCAGCGGGTGCCAATGCCGCCACGTTGCAGCGGGCTATGGACGGCCATGTCCTCGCGCAAGCGGAATTGATCGGGCTATACAGCAGAAAGTAGAGATACAGAAGCGTTAGAGCAAATCAGAGAAAAATGGAGGATTATATGTCTCAGGTACAAGCCTTGCGCACTGTTCGCATCCCCGCTTGCGAACTGCCAGTAGCCGCAGAGGCTGATGTTGTTGTGGCTGGCGGTGGTAACGCGGGTTTCATCGCTGCAATTGCTGCTGCGCGCAGTGGTGCTCGCACCATTCTCGTCGAGCGCTATGGCTACTTGGGCGGTTGCCTGACCGGCACCTATGCCGCCGAACCTGGATTCTTTGGTGACTCAGATGGAAACCTGATCATCGGAGGCATTGGTTGGGAATTCATCGAGCGCATGGAACAAGCCAAGGCAGCAATCGTGGATCGTAGGTGGTGGCTGGTGCAAATCTTTCCTGAGGCGGTCAAAACAGTTGCACTAGAAATGGTATTAGAAGCAAAAGTAGAGCTATACCTTCACTCCTGGGTCAGCGATGCCTTGGTCGACAAAGGAACTATTCAGGGCCTCATTGTACAGAACAAGTCAGGGAGACAGGTCATTGAAGGAAAGGCATTTGTGGATGCTACAGGTGATGCTGACCTGGCTTTTCTGGTTGGCGCCCCGACAGAGAAACTGGAGCCAGAGCATTTGTGGCAAACCTCGGTAGATCTGACCGTGTGCAACGTAGATGTTGCCAAGGTTGTAGAGTGGGCCAAGGATAACCCACAACGCATTGGATTGAAGAATATCCCCAAAGATGTTACCTCGCCAGGCATCCATCCCATGCTTACTCTCGTGATACGCAGCGAGGCGACAGCGGTTGATGACAAGGGCTGGAGCATCACCCACATTGGCCCAATGCCTACGGTGAAGCTGATGATCCACCCCAGCATCAGTCGCGTGCAGGGCTCGGTGGAAATAGACGGCACGGATGTGCGCGGCTTGACCTATGCCGAAATCGAAGCCCGTCGCCGTGCTATGGCACACCTGGCCTATCTGCAGCAAACTGTACCTGGTTTTGAGGATGCTATTGTCGTGGGGGAATCACATCTTGGCGTGCGCGAAACGCGGCGCATTCTTGGGGATTATATCCTGACCATAGAGGATTTGAGGCGCAATGCACGCTTCCCGGATGTTGTCGCTCTCAATTGCCGCGCCCTGGATCGGCACATGAAAGGCGAGGTATTCCAATATGAATTGCTGCAAGGCAACCATGACATCCCTTTGCGGGCGCTGATTCCTCAGCGAGTGCAGAATCTGTTAGTTGCAGGGCGCTGTATCTCCAGCGATCATGAAGCGAATGCCTCGCTGCGCGGCGCAGCCACATGCCTGGCCACTGGCCACGCTGCGGGCACCGCTGCCGCACTGGCTGCCCTGGGCAATGGCAGAACACGCGACGTGGACATCGCTACCCTGCAACGCATGCTAAAGGAGCAAGGAGCCATCCTCAGCACACAACGTTCCTGAATCTGCGTATCTGTTCATGCAGTAGTACATTTACAGTAGTTCTTCATTCCATCAAGTTGTAGAGAGGTAGCATGCCACGTCTCTACAACTTACCCTAATACATATGCCCATAGATAGCGACTCGTTATTGCTGAGAACCAATAAGCACAATGCCGGCAATCACCAGCACAGTACCTACCCACTGAGACATGCCGACTGGTTCACGGAACAACAGCCGAGCTACAAGCACCTGTACGGCGATTACCGAGAGTCCTTGTGTGATCGGATAGGCTACATGCAGCGGAACAAGGCGTAAGAGGCCTGTAAATACTAACACTCCGGCAAAACCAGCGAGATTGCCCGCCATCTGCCAGAACAAAAATGCTCTCCAGATGTGGCTGGCAGCAGAAAGCTTAAAGCCGACATTCGCCAATGAGGTCAAAATTGAATGACTCAGGATAAGAACCGCGATCTTCAGGGCTTTCATAAACCGCCTCCTTGTCTGCAATCCGCATACAACAGGCAGTATAGTTTGTAGTGCATTATCTGTCAAGACTTATGTAGGAGATACATCTTGGGGACAAATAGGTTTAGATCAGTTGAAAGCCATCAGAGAACAAAGACATAACGAGACGAATGCACTGGCCTAGTTCTTGTTTACTCGTTGCATATACTAGACAGTAGGAGTGATAGATGATCTGCCTTGAAGATTTGTTGGAAAGTATGGATTTAGCTTCCGCCGTGGACTCTTTAGCTCATGAGTTCAGGGCGAAACATGGCCTGCCTGCGATCTATCAGCTTGGCTTGGTAGTGCCTAACGTGGAGCGGGCTGCCGCCTATCTGGAAGCACGCGGCATTGGCCCTTTCTTCATTGCATCTGGAGCTCCTGTGTTCTGGCGTGAACGGGAGCAGGAATTGCATGTGCAGGGTAAAATGGGACTGGGCTATCATCAAGGCCTGGAGTTGGAGCTGCTGGAGCCAACGCAAGGTTCGGATTTTTACCGGCAGAGCCTGCATTCAGAGGGCAAGATCACGGTGCAGCACCTGGGTTTCCTGGTACGAGATGTAGATACATGGGCAAAGCGGATCGTTGGAGCTGGATATCCAGTGTGGGTACGTGGTCAGCTCGGCATCGGTCCGGTGAAAGTAGATTTCGCTTACATGGACACCGTAGACGAGGTCGGTATCATTATCGAGTTCATCTGCTGGCATGCCTTTGGCTGGACTTTCCATCCTCCCGCCGGCATCTTGAGCAGCGCCGCACAATGGGAGAAACGATGCGGTAAAAGGAGCATCTCACTCTAGAATCC
>JBMFPM010000026.1:0-11292 GCA_049969135.1 Anaerolineae bacterium | reverse complement strand
ACGCTTCTTAGATTATATGGTCAGAGTTGACACTGTGTATGACAACAGCGCAGATATCCGGGTTTGGTATACGGGTGACACTGTTACACCCCCGACAGGTTACCGCACGGGGAATATAGGCATTGGCGACATGCTCCTCTGCGGGCGGGTTGGACCTTTGCAGCTTATCCAGGCGGTAGCCAATGGCGGGTCGGGCACTAACATGTGCAACTTCCCTACGGGGCCTTTCTTCATTTACTTGGAAGGCATTGACACCCGCGAGGGCCAAGCGCGCCTGATTGTGGGGCGCGCCTTAGGCGCCACGTGGAGTGGTATGGAGGACTCTCCTGGTCAACCAGACTTGCGCCCAGGCGATCCGTGGTTCCTCAAACGTTTCTATGTGGATGGCCACGAATACAATGTGGTAGCGATCAAGACAGAAAACGGGGCGGCGGTCAGCATTCCCAATCGTTGCACGCTCGATGCCAATGGCGACAAAGAAATTGATACAGGCTTGTGGCCACCCCGCACAGACCCCACGTATTTCAAGTTTATCACTATCCGCACGCCGATCCCCAAGACAAGCGATTATGAGGATCTGGGCGGTGGGTATATCATCGAGCAGCATTCGGTGCGCTTACAGGCATACGGGCCGGGCGAGGAACTCACGGTAATGCCGCCTTACAATTACCCACATTATGTCTTTTTGGATGTGCAGGCTATTGATGGCTTTACCTGTACTGAGGATGAGGTACAGTACCTCGGGGCCCTCGTCGAGGCACCTCCAGTTACAGGTTTTCGTTATGTGGAGGAAGACAAGAACTGGCAGTTCTTGGGTGAACTCAAGGAGAAATACGGGGATCACGGCCAGGACCAGTTCTGGTACGTGGAGCAATTCCACACCCTGCCGTGGGAGTACACAGAATTTGTACTGCCTGATGTGCGTCCTGATCGCACGGATGACTTGTACCTTGTGACCAGTGCGTTCTTAGCTCCGCAGAGCGAAGCTGTCCTGTGGACGCAGGATGTGCCCACCAATACCACCCAGACGTATCATCTGCGCTGGGATGCAACGAAACAATGCTGGGTGCGCAATGAGAGCGTGAACACCATGCCTCGCGACTGGAAGCCGCGCGTCAAGTTCTGGTTCGATCCTGCTGATAACGAAAGGAATTGGAAGTACAAAACAGACTATGAGCGGGGTGGCTTGCGGCTCTATGGCTTCCGCAACGAAGGCCCAGGTGACAAGACGGTGGTAGATCCCGGCTCTCGTACGCTTACGCCCAGCTATCCGGTAGAAGTCCTGCCGTACACGGATCCATGGGCGCCTTTCAACCCCCAGTTGCCGCAGGCGCCGCCAAAGGATTCGCTCACCTTCAACCCAGCGTATATGGACAAGTATAACTACAGCGCCGGCGACGAATTGGTTGATCTATACAACAAGCTTTCCATCCGCGAGCACGATGCGCGCGAAAAAGTTTTCTTGCGCATGTGGTACGAGCCCGAGTATCTAGACAAGATTCTCAGAGTAGCTTCGAGCCCACCGTACACGCCCACAGCAGTCTATACCTTCCCGGCGCTGATGCAGGAATTCACCTACATGTACCTGGACACGCAGGACAAACCGGCTAGTGGGCAGCCAGGCTCTAGTTCTTTCGCTTTCCCAATGGCGACTGATCCCACTCAGTTGCCCATGCCAGATCCCGTTACAAAGGATTTGCCCCCTCTCTTGCTGCCCAGCTTTGGCTATGGTCTGACAACCTTTGATGCCAATTTTGATGGCATTCATGATGCCGTGCAGGTTCACAGTGAACGCTCCTTGGCTGTGCTGACAAACATCAATGCCGATTTCAATGGCGATGGGCTGATCGGTATGTTGGATAAAGATGCTATTCCATTGAATGGCAACGAACTAGTGGTTTTTGCTCTGGAGTCCATCCGCTTGCGGCGTGGGGAGAGTGTGCAGTTCCTCGATCACATGGTGACGCTGAACAATGTTACGCCTGGCAGAGCCGAGCTACAATTCTGGTATACTGGTGGTGGCTTGCATGCACTGAGCGGGGGTGTTTATTCGCTGCATCCTGATGCCATCGGTTCGCCGCTAACGATGCAGGTAGGGCAAATGGCTATTGCGGACGGCACAAGGCGGCTGGTGCGGGTTGTGCCTACAGGGGGTAACCTTGGCAGGACGGATGGGGCTTGGTTTGTTTTCGTCCGCGATGTGCTTAGCAATCCCTCAAATCCTGAGGAGGAACAGGTTTCAGTGATTGTCGGGCGGGCGTTGGGCGCGACGCACAGCGCCATGGACAATGGAAGTGGAAGCCACGATCTGCGGCCCGGCGATCCCTGGTATCTGAAGCGTTTCTTCGTAGATGGACACGAGTACAATGTAGTCGCGATCTACACGACACGTGCCACTCAAATCAACCCGGGTGATGAGACGTACGAATTCAAGTATATTACCATCCGCACGCCGGTGCCCAAAATCAATTTCATTAACTACGAAGATTCGCAGAAACTCGAAGGCTACTATCCGATTACAGGGCTGCTTATGTCAGTTCTGCCTCCGTTCAACTACGCTCACACGGAGGTACAAGACATCCAGGCGCTTCGTGAGAAAGCGGTGCCTGAGGGTGGCACAAGCGCGGAATTTGTCTTTGGCAATGAGCACTTCCAGGAGGAGGATTGCCGTGGGAGTTTGTTCCCATATGCCATACCGCCCTATCAGATTCGCATCCTGTATGAGGAGAGAGAGCCGCAGTTCTTTGGGGAGCTGAAGGAAAAATACAACGATGACACGCAGAAGGAACTGTGGCAGACTGAACAGTGGCACACAGTGCCAGATCAATACACAGAATTGCAGTTGCCTATCGTGACGCAAGAGCCGCGCTATTTGTATCTGCTCACCAGCGATTGGGAGTCAGAGCAGAGCCGCGTCTATTACTACGGGTGCCCGGATTACACGCAGGATCAATTGCATGCCTGGAATGCGAACATCCCTCAGACCAACACGGTCATAACGGGCACTGGTCAGTCGTTCTTCAATGCCAACCCTGCACAGCGGCTGCGGGTCAAGTTCCTCTATGATCCTACTGATCGAGATGATATCTATGTGAACAGCGTGGGAGATGGCGGTGGGCCCACGACCCTGCGTGTGTATGGCAGTGGCTTCCATAGCGTGCGCACCTGGGTGGTGCCGACACCGACACCGACGCCCACGCGCACGGCAACACCGACACCCACACGCACACCGACGCCTTTGCCTGGCCCAACGGGCAGCATTACGGGCACGGTGCGCCTTTATGCCCGCACGAACCACAGCGGTGCCGTAGTAAGCGCGGGCTCTGCAACAGCGGTTACTGGGAGTGACGGGCGCTTTGTCCTCTCTGGGCTCCCGGCTGGCACCTACAGTGTGGTCGCTGCTATGCCAGGCTATCTATATGCACTCGAGCCGGGTGTAGTTGTAACAGCAGGCATGACCACTGCCTTACGTACGGTGCAGTTATTGGGCGGCGATGCTTGTGGGCCTGGAGAAATTCCACCGGACTGCGTGGTCAATTTGTATGACATGGTCTTTATCGCCAGCAGGTATGGTACTAGCCCACCCAGCGATCCGCGTGCGGACATCAATGGCAATGGGGCAGTGGATATCTTTGACCTGGTGGCAGCCGGTTGGGCGTATGGCAAGGCCTGTCCTCAGCCTTGGGTCTCGCCACCATCCGGCAGTTCACTCGCAGCAGCACCAGCCACCTTGCTTGTTTCGCCACCGCAGCGGTGGGGTGTGGAGGTGGACCAGTTGCTGACGGTTACTTTGGAATTGCAGGATGTCAGCAACCTCTATGGTGTGGATGTCCGACTGGAGTTCAATCCCGATGTTTTGGAAGTGGTGGATGCAGATCCATTCACGGAGGGTGTGCAAATCACGCCAGGAACGTTCCCTGATCCGGCGCAAGGAGCCGTGGCAGCGAAAGTGGCGGACAATAGCGAGGGCACAGTGCGCTACGCAGTCAGCCTGATCAGCCCGGCGGAGCCGGCCAATGGCAGTGGTACATTGTGCATCATGACCTTCCGTGCCAAAGCCCAGGGGTATAGCCCGTTGCATATCTCTTCAGCGGAATTGGTAGGGCAAACAGGTGACAAGATGCCTGTTGTAACTGCGGGTGGTTCTGTCCGTGTAGGGCCGACCTTTGTGTTGTACCTGCCGCTCGTGCTCAAGTCTAGCGAGCTGCGTTAGCGTCTTTCAGCAGGGGGGGTGGAGCTCCCATGCAGTATGGCTTATTCCAACGGTGATGGGGCCCACCCTGCTGAGGGCAATTACTTTTCTATTGAGGAGGGGTCAATGTCGAGAAGAATGAGTCGAAGCATCTTATTGTTGGTGTTCATGATGCTGGTCGCGCTCCTGCCAGTGTCTACGGCTGCGGTCAATGGTACGATTGTGCTGGTGGATCCGCCGTCAAGCACCGTGAACCTGAACCAGACCTTCACTTTGGATATCAAGGTGGACACGGTAACCAATCTGTATGCCGTAGATGTGCGCATCACCTTTGATGCAGCCAAGTTGGAGGTGCAGGATGCGAACGCTGGCTTGGGTGGGGTGCAGATTGAGCCTGGGACTTTTCTCAATCCGGCGCAAGGCTTCATGATCCAGAATGTGGCAGACAACACCACGGGACAAATCCAGTATGCTTTCACCTTGCTCTCCCCGGCTCCGGCCGTGAGCGGTACAGGGGTTTTGGCGCGCATAACGTTCCGAGCCAAGGCTACAGGCAATGCCCAAGTTAGTTTTACCAGCGTGACGTTGTCTAACGATCAAGCACAGCCCATTGTAGCCACACCAATGCCTGGCTCTGTGACGATCCTGCCGGCTGGCACGCCCACCACACCGGTGCCGACTGGCACGCCATCGGTGCCAGCGCCTACGGCTACACCTCCTGGGACGCCTGCCCCAACGGCTGTGCCACCGCCCGCAGGTGTCGGGTTCCCGTATGTGGTGCAATGGGGCGATACGGTGTACTCCATTGCGCGGCGCTTTGGCTTGCCACCGGAGGCGATCATCCGTGCGAACAACTTGGTGAATCCCAACTTGATTCGCGTTGGCCAGGTTCTGATCATCCCCGCAATGCCGGCTCCCCCACCAGGGCCTACTATGTATGTGGTACAGCCAGGGGATAACCTGTACCGTATCTCACTGAAATTCAAGGTGCCGATTGAGGCGATTATCGCGGTCAACGGCATTGTCAATCCGTGGTACATCTGTGCTGGGCAGGTGCTGATTATCCCAACTGGTGCGCCGCCAGTTCCTCCGGCTGCACGTACATACATCGTGCAACGCGGCGATACGGTGTGGTCTATTGCGGCCATGTTCCGCGTAACACCTTGGGCTATCATCAGCTTGAACAATCTGGTTAATCCGAACCTGATTTTCGTTGGCCAACCATTGTTAATCCCGTAAGGGTCAATGAGTTTCATGCCAGGTGCGATGCACCATGCAATTGCGTCGCGCCTGGCAATAGTTTTTGCTAGCGCGATCGCTGCAAGCTATTGCGAGCGATTGGTTCGCAACCTTGTGGTTGTGTGTGGCACGCGGGATGTTGTTTAGATGCTGACGCACATCCCGTTTTCTAGGTGCCTTCCATTGTCATTTGCGCCGCATCATGGCGAAGAATCTGCATTCCGTCGGAGTGTGTTTCATCCCCGTTGTGCGAGATGCTTCGGCTTTGCATGACATAAGGACTACTCCTCCTTCATTTCCTGCTCCCTCTCATGGTCATTCTTGTGCAAAGCTCTATCATTCACTCAGCGGTTTTTGCTTGTTACGCGAAATCTTCAGATGTGCTTCAGATAGGCAGGGGTTAAAATTGACAACATGCCCAAAGTATGGTATATGAGAATAGCAAGACGTGAGGTTGGGAGCCATATGAAGGACAACGTGACAGTGCCAGTTGTGTCCGTAGTGGGCCGATCCAATGTAGGCAAGACCACTTTTCTTGAGAAGTTGATCCGTGAGTTGAAGCGACGCGGATATCGGGTGGGCACAATCAAGCACTATGAGCATGATTTTGATATTGATGTACCGGGCAAAGATAGCTGGCGTCATGCCCAGGCTGGCAGCGATGTCACAGTCATTTCTTCGCCACAGAAGATGGCGTTGATCCGACGACTGGAGGCAGAATTGTCTTTAGATGAAATTATCACTGCTATGCCACCAGTAGATATTGTCCTTACCGAGGGTTATAAACGCGAACATAAGCCAAAGATCGAAGTGTATAGCGGGACAACACCGCAGGAGTTGCTTTCTGCGGAACAAGAGCTGCTTGCCCTTGTCACGGATCAGCCCCTCGATGGTGTATCTGTGCCACAATTTCGTTTCCATGACGCGGCAGGTGTGGCTGATTTGCTTGAGGAGAAGTATATCTCTGCCGTAAGGTCTTGTATTTAGCACTAATCTCCAAATGGCTCATCCCGGGTAGAAGGAGGAAGAAGCAGTGCCCAGGATAATTTGTTGGCAGACCGATTGTCTTTATAACGTGGATGGCAGATGTCGGGCCGAGGAGATCGAATATGACCCCGCTGACGGCTGCCTAACCATGGAACCACGTACCGAACTCGACGAATCAGAAGATGAGGAAGAGGAACAATGGGAACGCAGGGGGATGCACCTGCTTGACGAAGAGTAACGACAGATGCCGGCTCTCACCACCGTGGAAGGCCGGGCAAGGGTAGCACGGGGCTTTCTGCTTGGCAGATTAGAGCGCCAATCGTACCCAGCAGCCGCGGTGACTGGGTCCGGGGATTTGCCATTTGACATGAAAAGGGGTATACTTTGTTTGTCAGAGCGATGTGGTGGGCGTAGCTCAATGGGCAGAGCACTGGTCTGTGGAACCAGGTGTTACGGGTTCGAGCCCCGTCGTCCACCTTACAGCAGTGGTATGGAGCGTGGAGCCGTGAAGCCCGCGCTCTTCTTTTTGTCAGACGCTTGTATTGATGCTGGGAGAGCATGAACATGGACGTAATTCAACCCCGCTTGCCCAAGGGCATGAGAGACATCTTGCCTCGGCAGATGGTACTACGCCAGTACGTATTGAACATTGTCGAGCGTACCTTTGCCGAGTTCGGCTTTGAGCCCCTGATCACACCGTCAGTTGAACTGGCTGAGATCTTGCTCGGCAAGTATGGCTCGGAAGCAGAAAAGTTGATCTTCATGGTGCAACACCGCGGCGGAAAGGAGCAATTGGCTCTGCGCTATGACCTGTCGGTTCCTCTAAGCCGGGTGGTTGCCCAGTATCCCGATTTGCCCAAGCCTTTCCGCCGCTATCAGATTGCTCCAGTGTGGCGGGCGGAACGACCACAGAAAGGACGTTATCGAGAATTCTGGCAATGCGACGCCGATATCGTGGGTTCCTCTAGCATGCTGGCGGATGCTGAAATCATCGCCTTGATTTACACTGTATTGCAACGACTTGGATTCCAACAGTTTGTGATTCGTATCAACGATCGCAAGATACTCGCCGGCATTGGCCAGTATTCAGGGGTGCCAGAGGCTCAACTGCCCGAACTGTACCGCACGATAGACAAATTGGACAAGATCGGCATGGAGGCAGTGCGTGGCGAGTTGCTGGGGAGCGGGTTGGCAGAACAAACGGTAGAACGCTTGCTTGCGCTATTGCAACCCGAGAAGGACGGACAAGAGGCACTAGATGATCTGAGTCGCGAATTGACAAAATATCCCCTTGCTCAGGAAGGCATTGCTGAGCTTCGGGAGTTGCTCAGTTACCTCCCTTCTCTGGGGGTGAGGGAGGGTTTCTATCGCGTAGATCTGGCTATGGTGCGGGGTCTGGATTACTACACTGGTCCTATCTATGAGACGGTGGTCGAGAAGCCGCGCATTGGCAGCATTACCGGCGGGGGGCGTTTTGATGGCCTGGTGGGCAAATTTGCCGCTCAAAGCTATCCTGCGACGGGCACGACGATAGGCATTGAGCGCATCTTGGATGTTATGGAAGAACTGCACATGTTTCCCCCAGACGTGGGTGAGACTACGGTTCAGGTGCTTGTTACCGTTTTCAGCGCAGAGTTGATGCACGAGTCACTACGGCTGATTACCGAGTTGCGCAACGCGGGATTGCGTTGTGAATTGTATTATGATATTGATCCGCTGGGGAATCAGATCCGTTATGCCCTCAAAAAGGGCATCCCATTTGTGGCGATTCTCGGACCCGATGAGCTGGCTGCGGCACAGGTTACTTTGCGCAACTTGCCGCTGAAATCGCAGGTGCAAGTAGCACGCTCTGAAGTAGGAGAGTTTTTGCAGAGGCAATTTGCTGCGGGTGTCATTTCTTCCCAATCATAGAGAGCTGAGTGGTCATCTATGGAGGATCTAGAAACCAGATTCGAAGCACTATCCGCTCTACAGCAATCCCTGGGTTTTGCTTTTCGTAATTCGACACTGTTATTGCAGGCTCTCACTCACTCTTCCTACCTGAATGAAAACCCTGCCTGCTCCTGGGGCGATAACGAACGACTGGAGTTTCTCGGCGATGCGGTGGGTGATTTCCTCGCTGCAGAATTCTTGTATGAACGGTTCCCAAGCTGGCAGGAAGGGGAGCTAACCAGCGTACGCGCTGAGCTTGTACGCAGTGATACACTGGCACGCTTTGCGCGGCAAATTGGATTAGGACAGTATCTGCTTATGGGGCGAGGCGAGGAGCAGAGCGGCGGCCGTGACCGCATGGCTATGCTGAGCGATGCTTTTGAAGCCCTGTTGGGCGCGATCTATGTGGATCAGGGTCTGGAGGTCACACGGCGGTTCTTCCTACCCTTTTTGCAGCCTTTAGTGGACGTATTCTCCGCGATGCCGCAATGGCGTGACCCAAAGAGCCGCTTGCAGGAATGGGCACAAGCTGTTTTGCATGAGACACCCTCTTATCGCACGGTGGAAGAAAAAGGACCGGATCACGCCAAAGAGTTCACGGTGGAAGTGCTCATCGGGGGGCAAGTACGGGGACGTGGGGTGGGATGCAGCAAACACGCCGCGGAACAAGCTGCAGCCCAAGCGGCTCTGGATGCTATTTTGTCACCGTTGGAAGATGCCAACCGGTAGGTCAGGCGACGCGGTTCACGAGGCTCCCTATGCCAGCGATGGTGCATTCCACGAGGTCGCCTCTGTAGATAGGAGCGATGCCTTCTGGTGTCCCAGTGGCGATGACGTCGCCGGGCTCCAGTGTCATGTGTTTGCTGATGTAGGCGATGAGTTGGGGTATTTTGAACAGGCACATAGCTGTATTGGAGCGTTGCCGTGTTTCTCCGTTGACCCGCAGGGTTAGCTCAAGGTTGTGGGGATCTGTGATTTCATCGGTCAGGACGATGTATGGCCCTATAGGACAGAAGGTGTCAAAGCTCTTGGAGCGAAGCCATGGCTTTCCCTTCTGGATGTCGTTTCGCTGCATATCGCGCGCGGTCACGTCGTTGAGGATCGTGTATCCGGCGACGTATTCCATTGCACACTCCTCAGGAATGGCTTTGGCTTTCCGCCCGATCACAACAGCCAGTTCCACTTCGGGGTCAAGGCGCTGTACTCCCTCGGGATAGACGATATCGGCTCCTGTGCCGATAATGGAAGAGGAGGCTTTGGCAAAGAAGATAGGCTCGTCCGGGACGGCATAGCCGCCCTCCTCCGCGTGCGCACGATAGTTCCGGCCCAGAGCCAATATCTTGGAGGCTCTTGTCACAGGGGCCAGGAATTGCACCTGCCCTCTGATCTGGTAGGTTTCTATCTCCCCCGTTTGGGTTAGGCGCGTGAACCATTCTCCCATGGTGCGCATAGGCTCAGGCGTGTTCTCGAGGAAGTCAACCACCGTAGGTTGGGGACAAAGGCGCAACCAGGGGAATTGATCGCTGTGGGCTTGCATAACGTGAGTAAAGTCAATCCACTGATCTGCACGTCCTAAAGCGATCAGGTTCCTGCCGTTCTTATGGACATAGCCTAGGCGCATAGTTCCTCCTCATGTTTTCGTCGGATTCCTTGCACAGGCGCTTCATGCCGAAACAAGTGCTACATAGTGGTTTGCTGTTGCCATCCTTTGCAGGCAGAAGGATCAAACAAGGGTCCCGTGCAGCACTCCATCGCGCACCTCGCGGATCCAGGCAAGCAATTGTGCGGTCAAGGCGGTGATGGCGCCGAAATCCTTGGCATCTACCCATTCTTTGCGGATCAAGTGGGAGCCAATGCCTACTGCTACCGCACCTGCCCGGAACCAGGCGGCAATGCTCTCTTTAGTAGCCTCTACGCCGCCGGTGGGCATGATACGTGTCCAGGGGCAGGGACCGAGGATCGCTTTGACAAACGCAGGACCACCCACTGCATCGCCAGGAAAAACTTTCACGATCTCGACGCCCCATTCTTCAGCTTCGGATATCTCAGAGGCACTGCCGCAGCCCGGGATGTAGGCTACTTTGCGCCGATTACAGACCCTCGCCACTTCGGCGTTAAATACAGGCCCTACCACAAAATTAGCCCCGCTGGAGATATATAGTGCAGCGGTTGCGGGATCGAGCACCGAACCAACACCCAGGATGAGTGAGGGATCTGCAGAGGTGAAATGCAGCACAAGGTCAGAGAAGATACGATAGGCATTGTCACCACGGTTGGTGAACTCGACCACTTTGGCACCGCCTGCGGCACAGGCGGCTACGATTGCCTTGGCTACTTCCAAGTCCGAGTGGTGGAAAATGGGCACAATGCCCAGGCGAAGGATCTCGTGATATACTTCCAGACGTTGAAACCTGGCCATGTTTTCTCTCCTGTTGTTCATGGATGGAATATCCTAGGGAATCGTCGTGCACATTATCAAGAAAGCGCGGGGTTTTGTCAAGAAAGCTGTGAGGTCGAACGCAACTCAAGTTTTCCTCGTGTGCGAATAAGAGGTATAATGCAATGTGCAATTATAGAGGAAGGAGGAACACAATGGCCAGACGGATTGTGCGTGCACCGCGCGGCACCCAGATTACGTGCAAGGGCTGGGGGCAGGAAGCGGCGATGCGTATGCTGATGAACAATCTCGATCCAGAAGTGGCGGAGAAGCCGGATGATTTGATCGTTTACGGTGGGCGAGGCAAGGCGGCACGCAATTGGGAGTGCTTCGATGCGCTCGTGCGCTGCCTGAAGGAGTTGGAGAACGACGAGACACTGCTAGAGCAGTCGGGCAAACCGGTGGGAATTTTCCACACCTATCCAGACGCCCCGCGCGTGCTGATTGCCAATTCCAATCTGGTGGGAGCATGGGCTACCCAGGAATACTTCGATGAGCTTGATGC
>JBMFPM010000025.1:3215-11412 GCA_049969135.1 Anaerolineae bacterium | reverse complement strand
GGCGAAGACGCTTTTCGTCAAGCTGTTCTGAGCGCCAAGATTAGCGGCATGTCAGACACTGAAATTGGCACTCTCTTTGGAATATCGTTCCATCAGTTACAACAGATTATCACAGAAGCCTGTGGTGCAAACATCAGCATAATAGGGCGGCCAAAGCAGATCAAGTCCTGGGCTCCCAAAAGCTTCCGTGAGGAAACGACAACCGTGTGGAGCTTCAAGCAGCGAGGAAATTGGGCAACGCATGACGGACGCTACCGTGGAAACTGGTCCCCTTATATTCCCAGGAATGTAATCCTGAAATATTCAAAACCCGGGGATGTAGTACTAGACTATTTCGCCGGGAGTGGCACTACAGCAGAAGAAGCCAAACTATTGGGACGACGGTGCATCGCAAGAGATATTAATCCAGCCGCGGTAGCTCTTACCATTGAAAATCTTGCGTTCGAGCCATACCCAGGACTCTTCGCGGGACAACAAATCTACGAACCACAAGTCTCTATCGGGGATGCCCGAGACTTATCTGATATCCCCTCGGATAGCATTGATCTGATCTGTGCACATCCGCCATATGCAGGCATTATTAACTATAGTTCAGCAGTACCGGGAGATCTTTCAAGACTTTCCACTGCGGATTTTCTAAGAGAAATGAGTAAGGTAGCTCATGAAAGCTGGCGGATACTTAAACCAGGTGGTAAATGTGCTATTCTTGTTGGTGATGCTCGAAAACGCAAGCATGTTGTTCCAATAGGATTCCAACTCATTCGTGTGTTTCTTGAAGCTGGTTTTGTCCTGTGCGAACTGGTTATTAAACGCCAACACAACTGCAGGGCGACAGGTTTTTGGTACGCTCGAAGCATCCAGCACAACTTCTTATTGTTGGCACATGAATATCTTCCTGTGTTTGAAAAGCCCTCCGTTCAGCTAGTATCCGAACAAGGTCTGTTCTGGGAACATTACCTTAACCATGCAATCGTGGTAGAACGCAGCCACATAGTCGAAGAAAAAGATCTTGAGACAACATCTGTCTGGGTCTTACCCGAAGATCGCTTAGAATCAGAAATCAGGCGCAATCTGCTACAACGATTTTCCAAGCATAAAGAGCCATTTATGGAGATCAAATTCGATGATAACAGCACCGGCTTGGACAATGTCCCAGACCGAGGTGTACCTCTTGTCTATGTGCGGTTCCCAGAAAAAGGCTTGAGAGAACAAACAGCCTTGGGCTATCGCGCTACCATAAAAAATGTTATTACCCAGATCCAAGCCAAGCTGGCACCCAATGGTTTTGTAGTATTCGAGGTCAAAGATTTCCGCTGCGATGATGGAAAGGTTTATCCCCTTGGACTCTTTCTCTATGAGGACTTGGCACATCAGGAAAACCTTTCTTTGAAAGAGATCGTCATTGTCCTTCCCAATAGCTACAAAGCATTCCCTCAATCGAGTGAATCCCTGGCCATTATCCATCGTTATCTTCTGATATTCACTGCCAAGAGGGACAAGTGAATCTGCCAAAGGAGTACGCAAATATGCCTCTACGCAACACTACTACAGGCAATGTGTTGGAACAAATGGTGCTCCCCGCACTTAGCCATGGGGGATATAAATGCAGGACTCAAGTAAATATAGGCCAAAGACTGGGCGGGGGTAAGCATGTAATTGATGTACTGGCAGAAGATCGAACCGGAAAGCTTTTTCTCATTTCACTCAAATGGCAACAGGTATCAGGCACAGCTGAGCAAAAAGTTCCCTTTGAAGCGATTTGCTTGGCACATGCCATTGTATCTTCGGAAGGGCGCTACTACAAAGCATACTTGGTGTTAGGCGGGAGTGGCTGGAGGTTGCGTGAGTTCTTTATAGGTCGTGGATTACAAGATTATTTGCGTCATAACGAACAGGTGCACATTGTCTCGTTAGAAAATTTTATAGGCATGGCTAATCGCGGCCAACTCTAGTGCACGACTTGCTCAAATTGGCGAGCACTGTAAAGGACTCTGCCTGACATGGTATACCATATGTACAGCGAATTGCTCGCTAGTGGAGGAGGTATCGTATGGTAAGCAAAAAAGACCTGAAGCGTATTGAGAAATACTTGTGGGAAATCCCAGCGGATTTTCGTAGTGACATGCGTGTTCCGGCGCGCATCTATGCCGATGATGACTTGCTGGAAGCAGCGCTGCAAGACCGCTCAGTGGAGCAGCTCATGAATACTGCCTGCCTCCCAGGGGTCGTGAAATACACTCTGGCTATGCCAGACATCCACCAAGGGTATGGGCCACCCATCGGGGGCGTGGCAGCAATGAACGTGAAGGATGGCGTCGTCTCGCCGGGAGCAGTGGGCTACGACATCAACTGTGGAGTGCGCCTCCTGCGCACCAACCTCGAAGCAGCACGGGTCAAACCGCTGATGGCAGAAATTATGGATGCTTTGTACCACGGCGTACCCAGCGGCGTGGGCCGCGGCGGGGATGTGCGTGTATCCGGCAAAGACATGGACGATGTATTGGAGGGAGGCGCTGCCTGGGCAGTGAAAAAGGGCTATGGCACGAAAGAAGACTTGGAGCACACGGAAGAGCAGGGCACATTGGCTGGAGCACGGGCTAGTGCGGTGAGCCGCAAAGCAAAAGATCGGGGTAACGACCAATTGGGCACCTTGGGCTCAGGCAACCACTTTATTGAAGTGGGTGAAGTTGTAGAGGTATACGACCAAGAAGTAGCTGAGAAGTTCGGGGTATTCCCGGGCCAACTTGTGGTGTGGATCCATTCCGGATCACGCGGATTGGGGCACCAAGTCTGCGATGACTATATTCAGAGGATGCAGAACTCGCTCAGCAAATACGGCATCAAGCTGCCGGACCGTGAACTGGTCTGCGCGCCGGTTGATTCGCCGGAGGGTCAGGACTATATGGCTGCCATGGCTTGTGCCGCCAACTACGCCTGGGCAAACCGTCAATTGCTCATGCACCGTGTGTGCACCATCTTGGATCAGGTCTTGGCCTCGCATTTCAAGGGGCGCTCCTTCGAGCTTATCTATGACGTTGCACACAACATTGCCAAGATCGAAGAGTTCACCATCAACGGCCGCACGGTCAAAGTGGTGGTGCATCGTAAAGGAGCTACCCGCTCCTTTGGTCCCGGGCATCCCGCCATTCCTGCGGACTACCGCGATGTGGGACAACCCGTCTTAGTGCCCGGGGACATGGGCACTGCCTCTTACCTACTGGTAGGTACCACAGAGGCGGCGGAAAAGTCATTCGCTTCGACCTGTCATGGAGCAGGACGGGTGTTGAGCCGTCATGCCGTGATGAAAAAAGTGCGTGGTGAAGAACTGCAACAACGTCTCGCACAACAGGGCATCACCATCCGCGGTCCCTGGAAGGGCTTGGCTGAGGAAGCGCCCGAAGCTTATAAGGATATTGACCGGGTGGTGCATGTCGTGCACGAAGCCGGCCTGGCGCGCAAGGTGGCAAAGATGATACCACTGGGCGTGATGAAGGGCTAGCCATTCGCTTTATATAGAATCACACGCCATAGAGCGCCAATTCTGAAGGAGTTGCAGCCAGCTAAGACGGACTGCAACTCCTTTCAGTTGACAATTCGTACCTCAGTGCCAATGATGGCCTCCATGTAGAAAGGATCGCCGTTTAGCGATTCCACTAGGAAGTCAGGCCTTCCTCAACAGTAGGTACACCAGGGTGCACTGTTACTTAGCAACCAATCTTAAGAGAAGCTCATGGAGGAACAATTCAAAGAACACCGCTTGATGCTGCGAATCGATATATGAACAAAACCAGGCACGGAGTTCCACCTGCCAAGCAACGGGGTAGCGCGAAAAAGCACTCCTTAAGTTCGAGGCGAACCATCTCAAATTCAGGTCTCGTGGTAAGGTAACCCATCAACACTATACCATTTACGAGAACCCCAATCCACGCTCCTTCAGGCTCACATACTTCTGATGTCCAATCACCAGGTGATCCAACACCTCGATGTCCAGTAGCTTGCCTGCCTGTACGATCTGCTCCGTTACGCGGATATCGTCAGGCGATGGGGTGGGATCTCCTGACGGGTGGTTGTGCGCCACAATAATGGCCACGCAATTGAGGCGAATGGCTTCGCGGAACAGTTCCGCCACGCGGATCACGGAGGTGTTCACGTTCCCTACGTAAACCGTAGGCGATGCCAGAACGCGGTGTTTGGTGTCCAGCAACAACGTGCGCAAATGCTCCTGCTCCAGAAATCCCATCTCTGGCATGAGCAGGTTGGCAGCATCGGCCGGTGAGGCGACTTGCGGGCGCTCATCGGGTGAAGCAACGAGCAGGCGTTTCCCCAGCTCAAATGCTGCCTGTATCTGTGCTGTCTTGGCGATACCCAGCCCATGCTCTCCTGCGAGTTCGCTAAAGCTGGCACGAGCCAGTCCTGCCAAGCCGTGGTACGTGGACAGCAGACGCTGCGCCAAGTCAAGTACGTTCTCCCCGCCGACTCCTGTGCGCAGGATGATTGCCAACAGTTCACTATTGGAGAGAGCAGCCGCTCCATAGTGCTGCAGACGCTCACGCGGCCGCTCAGAAGGGGGCAGTTCCCGGATCATGGGACGATAGGGCACCTGGCTCTTTTGGTTCATCGCGTTCTCTCCTGGCAAATATGCAGCCATTATATCCCCTGTAGTTTGGTTTGACAAACCCAATCCTTGTACGTATCATCCTATCTGCTGACTTCTTTTTCTAGCGCAGTACAGGAGGCATTGCTATCCAACTCCAACCGTTGCTCAGCTATTACATCTATCGTTTGTTCGGCGCCGTAATGCCGTTGGTTCCACCGCGCCTGGGATATGCATTTTTCACGCGCCTTGGGGACCTGGCCTTTGCCATGTCAAAAGCTTCGCGAGAAAATGTATTGGACAACCTGCGCCATGTGCTGGGCCCAGAGGCTGACAAGACACACCTCGAACAGGTCGCACGACAGATATTCCGCAACCAAGCCAAGAACTATTACGACCTTTTCCGCGTCGCTTCGCTCAGCGCAGCGCAGATCGAGCGCCTGGTTACCATTCACGGCTTGCAACACATTGACGAGGCACTAGCTGCCGGCAAGGGTTTGATCGTAGTCAGCGCGCATTTTGGCAACCTCGATGTGGCAATTCAGGCATTTGCTCTGCGTGGCTATCCCATCACCGCAATTGCAGAGCACTTGCAACCGGAGAAACTGTACCGATATGTCGTATCCTTGCGTGCGAGTAAAGGCATCAAACTGATTCCTGTAGACAGTTTTCTCCGCCCCATATTCAAAGCGCTGCGCAACAACGAAATCGTAGGCTTAGCAGCAGATAGAAACTTGACTGAAACCGGGACTGTGGTCGAGTTCTTTGGGGCGCCTGCTCTGCTTCCTGATGGCCATGTACGCCTGGCACTGCGCACAGGTGCCAAGCTGGCAATGGCATTTAGTCTGCGCAAGCCAGACAACACATTCGAAGTTTTCGTTGAACCACCCCTGCCATTGGCAAACACCGGCGATCCCAACCAGGACACCCGCTTAGGTATGGAAAAGTTGATCGCCGCCCTGGAGAAATGGATCGGCCAACATCCTGAGCAGTGGGTGATGTTCCAGCCAGTTTGGAAACTACCAGAGCATCTGAGAAGTAGCGTATGAAAATCGCACTGGTTACTCCTTACGAGTATCCATACCCTGGCGGGGTTACTGAACACGTTTCCCACCTCGATCGCTGCTTCCGTGAATGGGGCCACGAAGTCAAGATTATCGCGCCATGCTCGGAGGATGCCCAGAATGTGCCCGAAAATGTCATCAGAATGGGAAAGCGCATCACACCGGTACCTTTTGGGGGCTCCATTTCCCGGGTCACCCTCTCACCACGTATCTATCGGCCTGTAAAGCGCCTGCTCAGAGAAGAGCAATTCGACATCATCCACCTGCACGAACCTCTGATGCCTGCTCTACCCCTTTTCGTGCTACGGCATTCCAAGACGATTAACGTGGGGACGTTCCATGCCTACCGGGAGAGTCGCCACTGGGGACTGGAGACCGTGGGGCCTCTCTTGCAGCCCTTGCTCGAAAAGCTACATGCCAGGATATGCGTTTCTGAAGCGGCACGAGAGCTTGCCAGTCGTTACTTCCCCGGCGAGTACCGCATTATTCCCAATGGCATTGACGTGCAGCACTTTGGCGGGGCACATATCCAGCCTATCGAGCGGTACAACGATGGGCGTCCCAATATCCTCTTCGTGGGGCGGCTGGAAAAACGCAAGGGATTTCGTTACCTCATCCGCGCCTTCCCTTATATCGTGCAAGCTTTCCCCAATGCTCGGCTGATCGTTGCTGGTGCGTATACCAAAGAGGATAAAGAGCCTTTCGTGCGCTACGCACGCATGCACCATCTGAATGGTGTCAAATTTGTGGGGCTTGTCTCGCGTGAGGAATTGCCTCGCTACTACAAAACCTGCGATGTGTTCTGCGCTCCCTCCATTGGCTTCGAGAGCTTTGGCATCGTCTTGCTTGAGGCCATGGCTGCCGGAAAACCCATCGTCGCAAGCAATATCCCAGGATACCGCTGCGTGCTGGAAGACGGACAGGAAGGCATCCTAGTCGAGCCGGAAAACGAGCGCGCTTTGGCTGAAGCCATCATCAGGTTGCTGCAAGACCCGGCCTTGCGCCAAGAAATGGGCGAACGCGGTCGCCGCAAAGCTGCCCGCTATGACTGGCCCATTATTGCCCGCCAGGTCCTGGACGTGTACGAAGAACTCCTTCAACAGAAAGCTGAGGGCAAACTAGATGTTGAGTGAAAAATTCAGAGATTGGACTCGTGGCATCAGGGCATCCATTGCCCGCTTACTCGGACGCCTGGGCATCTCGCCCAATGCATTGACGATATTTGGCTACCTGCTCCACCTGCCTGCGATGTACACATTAGCCACTGGCCGTATGCTATTGGGAGGCATTCTATTGGCTGTTGCCAGTGCATTTGACAGCCTGGACGGCTCAGTAGCGCGGGAGATGAACCAAACAACTACTTTTGGTGCTTTTTTGGACTCGGTCGCTGACCGTTTCTCAGAGGGGACTGTGCTATTGGGGCTTTTGCTCTGGTACCTCCAAAGCGGCGGCAAGGTGGAGATCATTTTGATCTATACCGCGATCTTTGGCTCGCTGATGGTCAGCTATACCCGCGCTCGTGCTGAGGGGGTGGGCATCGAATGTAAGGAAGGGCTACTGACGCGCTTTGAGCGGGTCATCCTGCTGGTAGCAGGCCTCGTCTTGCAACAAGTGCACCTGGCACTCTGGATACTAGCAATCCTGACCAACGTCACAGCACTACAACGCGTGTACCACGTTTGGCGCAAGACCAGCAGATAACGCTTTTAATCACTCGTCACTCATCACTTATCACGACAAAATGGCAACCCTAACTTTTCTCGGTTCAGGGGCAGCCGTGCCCACGGTAGGGCACGACAATACATACCTAGCATTGGAGGGCACGCAATCTACGCTGCTCATCGACTGCGCTGGCAGCCCATTGCTCAAATTGCAACTGGCGGGGATCGAGCCTTCGCGCCTGGAGTACGTGATCCTGACGCACAGGCACCCTGACCACCTCTATGGTTTCCCTGCCCTGATGCTGGGCTTATGGCTACTGGGCTGCCGCACTCCTCTGCATGTCTTTGGCGAAGCAGAAACACTGCGTGCTGCCCAAGTGCTGCTCGACGTCTTCCACCCCTTCGAAGAATGGCCTGGATTTTGTCCCCCTGCTTACCATGAGGTACAATTAATAGAGCATAGTCTGATCCTTGACCTGCCCGATTTGCTCATTACAGCTTCGCCAGCAACGCATCTAGTGCCTGGCTTAATGCTCAAAATCCTGAACAAAATTTCAGGCCGTTCTATAGTATATTCCGGAGATACGGCACCCTGCGACAATCTGATACGCCTGGCGCATGGTGCGGATGTGCTCATCCACGAAGCATCGGGCGAATATATGGGCCATTCATCAGCAGCACAGGCAGGCAAAGCGGCGCAGCGCGCCGGGGTGAAAAAGCTGTACCTGATTCATTACCCCACCTTGACCGCCGACCTGAATGCCTTGCTCGCTCAAGCACGGCAAGAATTCGCCGGTGAAGTAGAACTGGCACGCGATTTCGGGGTCTGTGAATTCTGAAACATGAGAAGTGACGAGTGGCGAGTGATAAGTAAAACG
>JBMFPM010000025.1:0-3115 GCA_049969135.1 Anaerolineae bacterium | reverse complement strand
TCACTCCTCACTTATCACAAAACTTGGGTGATAATGCATGGCGATCACAAACGAAACTATTGCTTTTCTAACGAATCTACTCGGTCCAGACCGCGTCTCGACACGGCAAGCCGATCTGGACGCACACGCGCAGGATGAATCCTTCCACGACCCTCATCCGCCGGACGTCGTTGTCTGGCCACAAAACGCGCAGGAAATCAGCGCCATCCTCAAACATGCGAACGAAAAGCGCCTCCCCGTTACACCTTGGAGCGGCGGGTCTAGCCTAGAGGGGAATCCCATCCCGGTGTACGGCGGTATCCTGCTGGCGCTGTACAGGATGAACCAGATCATCGAAGTGCGCGAGGCTGACCTGCAGGTGGTCGTGCAGCCCGGCATCATTTACGACGAACTGAACCAGAAACTGGCGCGCTACGGCCTTTTCTTCCCTCCAGCGCCTGGTTCCAGCGATGTAGCAACCATCGGCGGCATGGTGGCTAACAATTCCAGCGGCATGCACGCCGTCAAGTATGGGGTTACCAAGGATTATGTACTACAACTAGAAGTAGTGCTCCCCACTGGCGAGATCGTACGTATCGGCCGCCCGGTGATCAAGTCATCCAGTGGCTATGACCTGTGCCGTCTGATTGTCGGCTCCGAAGGCACCTTGGGGGTGGTTACCGAAATCACGCTGCGGCTCCGCATCCGCCCAGAGGCTGTGGCTGCGGTAGCTGTGTTCCCTTCTATGGAAGCCGCTGCAGAAGCTATTTATGCCATCAACCGCTATGGCCCCACTCCCGCCGCACTGGAGCTCATGGACCCAACTATTGTGCGTATCGTGAACCAATGGACTGGTTCTTCCCTAGCCGAGGCGCCTACGCTGGTGATGGAATTCCACGGTCTGCCGGCAGGCATTGAACAGGAAATTGAACTCATCGAGGAAACCTGCCATGATGCTGGTTGTACCTCCTTCGAAAAGGGATTAACTCCAGCGGAACGGGAACGCCTATGGTACGCACGCAAGCAAGCTCATGAAGCAGTGAAACAGCTCAACGCAGGCTGTAGGGCAGAGATTGGCGATATCGTGGTGCCCATCTCGCGCTATACGGAAGCGGTAGCCAAAGCCTATGCCCTAGCTGAAGAGTTGAATGTGCGCATCGCCACTTTCGGACATGCTGGCGATGGCAACTTGCACGTTGAGATGCTCTCGGACAAATGCGACCCCCAAGAGCAAGAGCGTGCTCACACCTTCAACCGCCGCCTCGTCCAATGGGTCTTGAGTATCGGTGGAACCTGTACCGGTGAGCATGGCGTAGGCATCGGCAAGCGCGAGTTCATGTATGCCGAACATGGCCTCAGCCTAGAACTCATGCGCAAAATCAAGCAAGTTTTTGATCCGAACGGGATCATGAACCCAGGGAAAATTTTCCCAGAACAGTGAGGAGTGACGAGTAAAGAGCACAAGGGGAGTAGCATCATGCACATGGGCAACATGGACCAGGCAAACATTATCCACATCGCGTATGGGCGGGGGACGATACCTTTCCGCGCAGATCCTGCCCTAGCCGACTGGCACATAATCCGGCCCACTTTTGCGCCACCGCTGCCCAATGCAGAAGAAGCCTTTCATGCTGCCTGCTGCAACCCCATTGCCAGCAAGCCCTTACGCGAAGTGATCCGTCCAAAGGATCGCGTGGTCATTGTTACCTCGGATGGCACTCGACCCGTGCCAAACCGCCAGCTCATCCCCTGGCTGCTGCAGGAACTGCCCGTGCCTCTAGAGCATGTGACCGTGCTGCTGGGCAATGGCAGCCATCGGGCAAACACACCCGCAGAGATCGAAGCCATGTTCGGCCAGGATGTCGTGAAAAAGGTTGCGATACACAATCACGACGCCTTTGACCCACAGCAGAATATGTATATCGGCCAGACGGCCGACGGTCACAAGGCTTATCTGAACAAACGGTATGTCGAAGCTGATAAGCGCATCGTGGTAGGCTTTATCGAACCGCACTTTTTCGCTGGTTTCTCCGGAGGGGCAAAAGGCATTGTCCCCGGCGTAGCCGCAATTGACACCATCCTGCATATCCATAGGTTTGACCTTATCGCACATCCCCTGAGCACTTGGGGCACCGTAGAAGACAACCCAATACGCCGCGAAATCGAAGCCATAGTCAGCTTGTGCCCGCCAGATTTCATGGTCAATGTCACCCTAAATTCAGCCAAGGAGATCACCGCTTTCTTCGTAGGTGACTATATTGAGGCGCATCGCGCAGGCTGCCAAAGGGCGAAAGAGGAAGTCATGCAGCCAGTGCCCTATGCATTTCCTATTGTGATCACATCCAATAGTGGCTATCCATTGGATCAGAACCTCTACCAGACGGTGAAAGGCATCTCCGCTGGGGCGCGCATTACAGAACCGGGGGGAACGATCTTTGTTGCCAGCGAATGCAGCGACGGCATCCCTGACCACGGCAATTTTGGCGCACTGATGCGCGTTGGCGCTTCAGCGGATGACATCTTGGAGCACATCGTCCATTTGGAGCAAACTATTCTCGATCAATGGGAAGCCCAAGTCTATGCCTACCTCATGCAGAAATATGACATCCGCATTCTCTGTGCCATGAACCCGGTGGATGTCAAGGCTTGCAAACTGCACCCGGTGGATGACCTGCAGTCGGCGGTAGAGGAGCAAATTCGGGCCTTGGGTAATCGCCCACGGGTGGCAGTGCTGCCTGATGGGCCACTGACCATCCCCTATATCGCGACATGAGGAGGTGAAACTGAGAAGAAACCGCTAGTCTGCATCCGTGATAGATTGTACGAGTGTTTGCGTTTGTCTGGGGCCATGATTCCAAAGGAGGAGAAAGAGCAATGGAGAAGCCCTGGCTAAAGCACTATGAACCTGGAGTTCCACACACCATCCAGTATCCTGAGCGTCCGTTGCACACCAATCTGGAAGAGTCTGCGCGCAAGCATCCCAACGCCACTGCCACGATCTTCCTGGATGCCAAGCTGACCTACGCGCAACTCAATGCCCTGGCTGACCGCTTCGCTGCTGCCCTGCAACAACTGGGAGTTAAGAAAGGCGACCGCGTTGCCCTCTACCTGGCCAATTGCCCTCAATTCATCATCG
>JBMFPM010000024.1:0-11837 GCA_049969135.1 Anaerolineae bacterium | reverse complement strand
ATCTACTCCCTTTTTGCTCTACATACAAAACCAGCGAACTTTTTCAACACTCTCACACATTGCAATTTGACAGGATAGCCCATCTGGTATATATTCAGCAACGCTAAATAATTTCCTGTATAGAAGGGGCTTTTATGCTACGACTCGTCAAATACCTGAAGCCATTTGCCGGGGTGATCCTGCTCGCCATTGTGCTGCTCTTTGTGCAAGCCAATGCTGATTTGGCGCTGCCAGACTATATGTCACGCATCGTCAACGTGGGCATTCAGCAAGGTGGCGTGGAGAATGCCGTGCCGGAAGCCCTGCGCCGCAGCACGATGGATCACCTGGCTCTCTTTCTCACTGCGGATGAAAAGGCAGAGGTCTTGTCCCATTATCGGTTGGTGGATCGTTCCTCTCCTGATTATGAGGCATATCTGAAAAAATACCCCGCACTAGCCAAAGAGCCGATCTATGTTCTACAGGATGCCGATGTTGCCGTCGTGAAGCGTATCGAACCGATGATGGCTCGGGCTTTGCTCATCGTGCTAGGTGTGGAACAGATACAAGCGCATCCGGACCAAGCCCAAACGCTGATGCCTGGATTGGGAGGTTTTGACCTTTCCAAACTCCCATCCGGAGTGGATCTCTTCACCCTCTTGGGCCGTTTGTCTGCTGATCAGCGAGCCCAGATCTATGCTGCAATAGAGCAACGTTTCGCGGCTCTTGGTGGCGAAAAGGCATTGCTGCAAGCAGCGGCACGCGCGGTCCGTAGCGAGTATGAAGCTCTTGGTATGGACATGCTTCGCATCCAGAATGCCTACATCTTGCGCGTCGGCGGGCAAATGCTCCTCATCGCCATGGTTTCTGCTGTAGCGACGGTAACCGTTGGTTTCTTGGCATCTCGCACGGCGGCGGGCTTGGCTCGTAACCTGCGGCGCTTTTTCTTCGAGAAAGTGATGCGCTTTTCCGGCGCCGAGTTGGAGCGCTTTTCCACCGCTTCATTGATTACGCGTTCGACCAATGATATCACCCAGATTCAGATGGTGACTATGATGCTGATACGGATGATGTTCTATGCGCCGATCATTGGCGTGGGCGGCATCATCCATGCTCTGAACAAGAGCGCCTCCATGTGGTGGATTATCGCTCTCGCGGTGCTGGTCCTTATTGGTCTGGTCGCAACTGTCTTTAGCATTGCTGTACCCAAGTTCCGCATTATCCAGTCCCTAGTGGACCAGTTGAACCGCATTGCCCGTGAGAACCTCTCAGGCATGATGGTGGTGCGCGCCTTTAACCGGCAGGAATATGAGAACAAACGCTTTGACCAAGCCAACCGTGATCTGACTCGGATAAGCCTCTTTGTCAACCGCGTCTTTGTCATCATGATGCCACTGATGATGCTGCTGATGAATGGCATTTCGATTCTGATCATTTGGGTTGGTGCACATCAGGTGGCTCAGGCGACGATGCAAGTGGGTGACATGATGGCTTTCCTGCAGTACGCGATGCAGATCGTCTTTTCTTTCACGATGCTCTCCATGCTTTTCATTATGTACCCCCGTGCTGACGTTGCGGCTAACCGCATTGCGGAGGTGTTGGAGGCCGAAGTGACTATCCGTGACCCTGAGCAGCCAGTGCCTTTCCCTGAGCCATTTGATGCCACGATCGAATTTCGCCATGTCTCGTTCCGTTATCCTGGTGCTGAGGAAAGTGTGCTCCATGATATTACTTTCACCATCCCCGCTGGACAGACAGTGGGCATTATTGGCACAACAGGTTCTGGCAAGTCTACACTGATCAATCTCATCCCTCGCTTCTACGATGTAACCGATGGGGCGATTTCCATCAATGGGGTGGATATCCGTCAGGTGAAGCTGAGTGACCTGCGGGACAAAATAGGGTATGTGCCCCAGCAGAGCAATTTGTTCAGTGGCACCATTGAGAGCAACCTGCGTTATGCAGATGAAGACGCCGATGAGGAAGCGATGCGCCTAGCGCTGGAAATTGCCCAGGCGAGCGATTTTGTCCTCTCCCAGCCAGAATGGCTTTCCGCCGAGGTTGCTCAAGGTGGAGCTAATTTCTCCGGAGGGCAAAAACAACGCCTGAGCATAGCGCGTGCCTTGGTAAAACGGCCACCCATTTACATCTTCGATGACAGTTTTTCATCGCTGGATTACAAGACTGATGTCCGTTTGCGTCGCGCGCTCAAGCAATTTGTGCGCGGAAGCACCGTTATCATAGTCTCACAACGAGTGGCGACGATTAAGGATTCCGACTGGATCCTCGTGCTGGACGAAGGGCGGGTCATCGGTCAAGGCACCCATGAGGAACTCTTGGAGCGGTATATCTACCGTGAGATTGCGCAATCGCAGATGAAGCTACAGGAGGTGTTGGCATGAGCACGACACATCGCCCATCGCAGAATTCCTTTGCTCCTCGCCCTGACCCGATGAGCAGGCCGCGTCCGTTTGGTGGTCGTGGACCATTTGGCGGACCGAGGCATATCGCTATGGGCCCTGTGGAAAAGGCGCGTGACTTTCGTGGTACGCTGCGCAAGTTGATCGCTTACCTTGGGCCATACCGGGTCAGCATCCTGATTGTCCTTCTGATGGCTGCTGCCTCTACTGTCTTTTCCATCTTCGGGCCAAGAGTGCTTGGTAAGGCAACGACGGCGCTGTTTGAAGGGCTAATGGCTCAATTCTCTGGCACGGGTGGGGTTGATTTTGCCCGCATTGGACGGATTTTGCTCACGGTGTTGGGACTGTACCTATTTTCGGCAGGGCTGAGCTATGTACAAGGCTGGTTGATGACCAGCGTGGCTATCCAGGTGACCTATCAGTTGCGCAAGGACATTATGGCGAAAATCCATCGCATGCCCTTCCGCTACTTTGACGGCACCACGCATGGTGAAGTCCTCTCCCGTCTGACCAACGATGTGGACACGGTCAACCACACGCTCAACCAGAGTTTGACGCAAATCATCACGTCCGTGGTCACGGTCATAGGCATGCTCGCCATGATGCTGAGCATCAGTTGGCAAATGACCTTGGTCGCCCTCTTGATGTTGCCGCTTTCTACAGGCGTGGTCATGAGCATCATCCGTAGGTCGCAGAAGCTCTTTGTCAAACAGCAAGAGTACCTAGGCCATGTGAACGGGCACGTTGAGGAGATGTTTGGCGGACATGTCATCGTCAAGGCGTTCAATGGCGAGGAAAAGAGCATCCGCCAGTTTGACGAGTATAACAACACTCTCTACAGCGTCGCGTGGAAAGCGCAGTTTCTCTCAGGCATCATGATGCCGCTCATGAACCTCATTGGCAACCTGGGCTATGTCGCAGTGGTCATTTTGGGCAGCTACTTGACCATTCGTGGGCGCATAGCCATTGGCGACATCCAGGCATTTATCCAGTACGTCCGCTCATTCAACCAGCCCATCACCCAACTGGCGAATATCTCCAATGTGCTGCAACAAACGGTGGCAGCGGCAGAGCGGGTGTTCGAGTTCCTGGCAGAAGCAGAAGAGCCGCCTGATACCGTGGACCACCCCGTGCAATTGGGAGCGGTGGAAGGGCGAGTAGAATTCCGCAACGTGCACTTTAGTTACCTGCCGGGCAAGCCCGTTATCAAGGGCTTTTCCGCCGCAATCCGTCCCGGTCAGAAGGTGGCTATTGTAGGACCGACTGGAGCGGGCAAGACGACGTTGGTCAAACTGCTGATGCGTTTCTACGATGTGGACGATGGCGCCATTCTCGTGGATGGACACGATATCCGCCATTTCAGACGTGCTGACCTGCGGCGTCTTTTTGGCATGGTGCTGCAGGATACCTGGCTGTTCAATGGCACTGTTCTCGACAATATCCGTTATGGACGGGAGGATGCCAGCGAAGAGGAGGTCATTGAGGCCGCACGGATAGCGCACATAGACCGCTACATTCGCACGTTGCCCGATGGGTACCGTATGGTGATCAATGAGGAAGTAACCAACCTGTCGCAAGGGCAAAAACAGTTGTTAACTATTGCCCGTGCGGTTTTGGCGAACCCGCCTATGCTTATCCTAGATGAGGCGACCAGTTCGGTAGACACGCACACCGAGTTGCTCATCCAAGAAGCAATGGATAACCTGATGCGTGGGCGCACCAGCTTCATTATCGCGCATCGCCTTTCCACCATCCGCAATGCTGACCTGATTCTCATGATACGAGATGGCAACATTGTGGAGCAGGGCACCCATGAGGAGCTAATGGCGCGCGGTGGCTTCTATGCAGAGTTGTACAACAGCCAATTCGAGTAATTCGCCGGTAGGTGAAGCAAGCGTTTTGCTACAGTGAGCACGGTGCAGTGGGTAACCGGAAAAGCTCTCATCACCAGCGTAGCATAGCGTCCAATCCATTGGTCGCAGGAGGAACATTGGAATACAAAGAAGATTGGGAGCAAGCCAAGGAACGATTGATCGCCTTTTGGAACGGGGAAGCTAATGGACGCGCGGCGCTGCAGGTCTATGCTCCGCGCCGTGTGCCCATCCCTGGCCCAGAAGCTCCGCCCGCTCCGGCGGACCCGGCACGGTTGTGGACAGACCCGGAGTATCTCCTCCCGGCGGCAGATCATCACTTTCGTACGCAGTACTTTGGGGCTGAGGCGGTTCCTTCGCACTGGATCAACCTTGGTCCAGTGATCATGGCTACGTATCTAGGCTCACAACCCCATTTTGACCGCGAGACAGTGTGGTATAGCCCTACTTCCTATCAGTATGATCGTCCTCTTCTCCTCGATGAGGGCAATCACTGGTGGCAACTGACGAAGGATCTGACCCGTCGTTCCTGCGAGTTCTTCCGAGGCAGGGCGCTTACCGGCATTACCGATCTGAGTGGCTGTACCGATGTCCTGGCGATCCTACGCACAACAGAAGCGGTGCTTCTCGACATGGTTGACCGTCCTCAGCAGGTGCAACAAGCCATTATCGAACTGGCCCATATTTGGGTGCGTTGCTATAACGAGTTCTACCAGATGGTGGAGAAGAATGATGAAGGGAGTATCCAGTGGCTGGGAGTATGGGCACCAGGCAAGATGTACAACGTGCAATCAGATGTATCCTGCATGATTTCACCAGCCATGTTCGAGTGCTTTGTCCTCCCTGAGTTGGAGATCTTGCTTGCCAATCTGGACTTTGCTCTGTATCATTTGGACGGTCCGGGTGCTATCAAGCACTTGGATCACCTATTGGCGATCCCTGAGCTTAGGGGTATCCAGTGGACTCCTGGAGAGGGGCAGCCGCCTGTGTCAGAGTGGATACCTATGTATCGGCGCATCCAGAAGGCAGGCAAGCTCTTGCACCTGCATGGCGAAGCACGGTATGCGGAGCGTATACTGAGGGCACTGAAGCCAGAAGGGCTGATGTACGTTACCTGGTGCGACACTCAGGCCGAAGCTGAGGAACTCATGCGCAAAGCTGAAACCTGGTGCGCCGGGCCACGTCAAGAATAATTCTTCACATGCGCCTAGGCAGCGTATCGCCGCACAAGTGCCACGATTTCCTGCCCTTCCTCCACACTAGTGACATTGCTAGCCAGGACGATGTTTGTACTCCGTGCCAGGTACTCGATGCGTTCTCGCACGTCTTGTGCCGTACAGCCAATGGAAAGAGGCACGTTATGTGTCTTGGGCAACAGACTGTCCAACTGGTCAAAGGGACGCGGTGTATTGGGGTCGTCAGATACTTGCACTCCCACCAGGTTCTGCAGTTTCGTGATCTCTGGCAGTACGTGCAATCCCAGCGAATGCGTATGGATCTGTCCATGCCCAAAAGCATCAATCACCTGCTGAGTATACGGTCGCGCGAACTGAGCGTAAATTTGCGGCGATACCATGCAAGCGATGTCCTCTGACATACAGATAGTGCCTGGGGGCAGCCAGGCTCCGGCGATGCTCCCGCCCCAATAGCATCCAATTAACGCCTGTAGCCGCTTGGCAATCCAAATGGTAGCCTTGGTGCAAAAGGCCATCAATCGGTGTACTTGTTCGGGAGCGTCAAAAAAGTCGGTGAAGAGGCGCTCGCCACGCAGGGCATGGGCAAGGTCCAGCGGCGAGTAGTAGCCACGCACAAGAGGGATTGGCCCATTGCGCGTGCGCTCTACTGCATAACGTACGGCACGCTCTAATAGGCGCACCCAGTAATTGTCCTCGCGTAACACCAGTTCATCGAGATCCGCCCAATCATGGATAACGGGCGCAGCCCAGGATGTGTCTGGTGTAAAGACCACTTCGCCGGCAATGAAGGCGCTGTAATCGCCAATGCCGAAGAACAAACCAAAGCTGGGGATGAGGTCATCGGGTATATCTCTGGTAACTTCCAGCATCGCCTCATAATTGCGCAGGCAGAGGTCTAGATAATCCTCCAAGCCGTCGTCCAAGTTCACTTCTGTTAGAGGGGGCGTCTTTTCTGGCGGCTCGAAGGGCGGGGTAGCATAGATGCAGACATGTCCTGGGCCTTGTGCAGCATAGAGTCGTTTGTAGCGTTCGATCACTTCATAGAGGTTTGGTTTGTAGTAGAGAATGTCCTTGAACATATTTGCTCCTTGGCTTGATCTAATGAACTGGGGCCAGAATGGCAGCAGTCCATGGCTCCAACGCGATGTGGAGGGAGTCACGATTAGCCTGGTACTCCCTGCCCGAAAGCAAGTCTTGGTAGGTACCTGTCGCAAGGGGTAGGTCTACCTGCGATTTTCCTTCTGCCGCGTGGAGGATAACCAAACAGGAATCTTCATCGTGGACCTTGTGATAGACGAGCAAGCCGTTTTGTCCATCGCTGAGGATGGGTATCCTTTTCCCCCGGCGTAGGGCAGGGTGGCTATGGCGGGCAGCGCATAACTGTTGATACCATTCTTTCAGTGCATGGTCCTGCTTTTCTTCATCCCAAATCATGGGCAGGCGAGCGTGGTGTAGGTACGGACGGCAGTCGGCGGATTGGCTGAGTCCTACTTCGGTGCCATAGTAGACAATAGGTGGTTGGCTGAGGGTGAACTGACAAGCAGCTGCGACACGCAGGCGGCGCTTGTCTCCACCTGCCATCCATAGGAAGCGATTCATGTCATGGTTATCCAGAAAAGTGGGCAAGATCAGGCCTTGGCCTAGATAGTTCTCATGGCGTTGTAGGAACCGTTCAAAATCTGCCATCGTCTGCTGGCCTGTGGCAAAAGCCTGCCGTGCTGCTTCGCACCAGATGAAGTCTAAGCAGCCGTCGAGACGCCCTTCAAAGGTGCGTAACATTTCAGGTGGAGCTACTGCCTCGGCGAAAGTGAAGGCATCGGAGCGCACAGTCCGCACTGCACGGCGAAAGTCGGTCCAAAAATTGCGCGATGGGCCTAATGCATAGTCCAACCGGTACCCGTCAACGCCATGTTCGCGCATCCAGTATCGTGCCACTTCCAGTATATATTGCCGTGCCGGTGGGTATTCCAAGTTGAACTGTGGCACTTCCTTGACCCCGAAGAAGGCTTTGTACTTATCAGGCCATTGTTCAAACGTGTACCATGAATAATAAGGGCTTTGGCGGTTCGCCTGAGCGGCAAGAAAGAAGGGGTGCTGGTTCGAGGCGTGGTTAGCGACGAAATCCAAGATAACGCGTATGCCGTAGCTGTGTGCCTGTGAAACCAGCGCGCGCAGGTCTTCGTTTGTGCCCAGAGTGTCTGCAACACGGTAATAGTCCGTGGCATCGTAGCGGTGATAGCTAGGGGAAGCGCTAATGGGCGATAGCCAGATACAGTTGAACCCCAGCGCTCTTAGGTAAGGCAGCTTTTGGCTCACGCCCTTGAGGGTACCTCCCAGGATTTCCTCCAAATCGTCGGTGTGGATGAATTCGCGGCCATCGCCGGGATAGAAGCGATCCAGCAAGATATGGTAAATCACCGCATCTCTTGCCCAATCTGGCGCTGTCCAACGGTCAACGGAGTAAGCGAAGAAGGGTGTCTCTGTCGTGGAACCTTCGCCTCCAGAGGCATACTGTCCGCCTGCTTCCAGGATATAGCGTACCAGAGTGCCTTCTGGTTGGCCTGGGATCTCTCCTTTCCATTCCTCGACATAATTCCAGACGAGATCTTCCCAATGGATGCCTACGCGGTGCAAGGGTACCACTGCACCCACTATCGCTGTTCCGTTCCGTCCCTTGGGTTCGCGTCCGTCCACGGTATAGTAGCACCAGGCTCCTTGGGCGGTAATTTGCGAACCCACTCGCAGGCGCACCCGCACCGGCTGGCCAGGCAAGGGGTCCAGCGGCTCAATGCGGTGTCCATGCCACAAGCCGCGCAGGGCTTCCTGTTTTTCTCTAACCACCTGGTCGGTGAGCGATGTCGTGCCAAAGATAAAGTCTTCCACTTGGTGCCTCCGATGTCAGAGCGTTTTGCTCAGTTTTTCAATGGGGTCTATGTAGTTCCAGAACCAGGCTTTCCTGTGCTTCCAACTCGAGCGACACGGTGTCCGTGCTGACGGAGAATGGGGCTCTATGGCCCAGGAGGTCAGATGCTTCCCAGGGTGGTGCTGGCAGCGTAGATGTGCCTATGTCCAATGTGACTTGCACTGGCTCTCGCGCAAAGTTGAGCACAACCAAAAGATGGGCTTGGGCATCTTGGCGCAAGTAAGCGTACACGGTGGATGGCCCTTCCACCACCTCAATCCGCTCATAGCTGCCGTGGCGCAAAGCCGAGTAGGATTCGTGTAATCTGGTCAAGCGCCGGTAGTGGCTGAGCAGTGAATCGGGGTCGTTCTGTTGTTCTTCCACCGAAATGCCGTCATAAGGGCGGTTGTTGCGGTTCACTGGTCGGAACCAGGTTGTCATGCCTGGGCCTTCCTCTGCGGCGTACCAGTCCATAGGCTCGCGGCGGTATTCATCCCAATAGGGCTTTCCATCGCCTTTGATCCCAGCCATGCCGATCTCCTCACCGTAGTAGATCAATGGCGTGCCTGGCAGTGTGAACAGGAGCGTCGCTCCCAGCTTAGCCCGCTGCACGTCGCCCTGGACAGTGCTCATGATGCGGTTGGTGTCGTGGTTGTTGAGGAAGATCACGCTCTGTGCATCCCATGGGTACAGCTTGGCACGCTGCACCAATGAGGCATGGATGAAACCGGGTTTGTCTGTGCCACCCAGGACGCCGCGCCCTACTGCGTCTTGATGGCCTGCCAGCATATAATACAACGGAAAATCAAAGGTGCTATCAAATTGCGCTTCATAGAACCTGGCAATCTCGGGAGCGTTGCTCCATACTTCCCCAAGCAGCAAAAAGTCGGGGCGCAAAGCTTTGATGCCACTGCGCACGAATTGCCAAAATTCGTGCGATAGCCCTAGGGCATAATCGCAACGAAAGCCGTCTATGCCGTCGCTCAGATCTCCGTCCCCATCGAGGTCCATCCAGTGTTGTGCCACACGTAGCGCATATTCCCGTACGGCCGGGCAATCGCCATTCACCGAAGGCACGATGGGGATATTGGCAAAGGACTTGTATCGCGTGTGCGCTTCGTCGTACCAAATGAACCAGTCCGCATAGGGAGAGGATGGGTTGCCATAGGCGTCCTGGAAAAAGGGGTGTTGGTTAGATACATGCGCCATGACGTAATCGAGCAGGACGCGGATGCCGCGCCTATGGCATTCCTCTACCAGGTGGATGAGGTCCTCGCGGCTGCCATACTCCGGTCGAATGGTGAAATGATCCGTTGTGTCGTAACCATGGTAGCTGGCAGCAGCAAAAATGGGCATTAGCCAGATAGCATTGACCCCCAGGTCATCGCTCGTATTGGGATTGCCATCATTAAGGTAATCCAGTTTTTCCGTTAGACCACGCAAATCGCCGATGCCGTCGCCGTTAGAATCATAGAAGCTGGCTACGAAAATCAAGTAGAGGATGGTATCCTCTCCCCAGGCTGGAGCATCAACTATCGGCAAGGGCGTAGCCGTTGGGACAAATGGCTCGTAAGTGGGCGTGGGCACTGGCGTAGCAGTAGGTTCTGCCGTAGGTGGGAGTGGAGTGGGGGTTGCCGGGAAACGCTGGCATGCAGCGATAAGGATAGCTAGTGCCAATGCCCAGCATATGCGGCGGGGTTGCTTCTGATTTATGGCAAGGGTCATCCTTTTAGTGCTCCTTTGGTCAATCCCTCTACCAGGAAACGCTGCAGGCTGTAGAAGATCAGCGCAATGGGAATCGAGCCTAATATCGAAGCGGCAGCGAACAGTGACCAGTTGGCAGCATAAGGGGCTTGGAAGAAGCGCAAGCCCAACGCTACGGTATAGTTCTGCTTTCCTGTGAGGACAATGCTGGCCAAGATATAGTCATTGTAGAAAGTGATCAGGTTGAACATGAAGGTAACAGCAACCATCGGCATGGCTAGGGGCAGAGCAATGCGCACAAAGGCTTGCCAATGTGTGGCGCCATCAATGTACGCGGATTCCTCCAACTCACGGGGGATGGAATCAAAATAGCCGCGCATCAGCCACGCATTGAAGGGGATAGTGGTACCGCCATAGACCAGGATTAGCCCCAGAAAGGTGTTCAATAAACGCAGTGCTTGCAGGATGCGAAAGATGGCCACAATGATGGCTGCTGAGGGCAGCATTTGGATCAGGATAAGAGCCAGCAGCCCATACCGTCGGCCCCAAAAGTGAAAGCGGGAGAAGGCATAAGCCATGGTAACGGTCAGCGTAAGGGCCAGCAGGCTGCCACCAATGCAGGCGATCGCACTGTTTCTCATCCAGATAGCAAAGCTGGTCTTGCGAAATAGGTTGAGATAATGCATCAAAGTGAGTTTGCGCGGAATTAAGGTGCTGGAATACAGGCTTGTCCCTATGTTGAAGGATGAAGTTGCCACCCACAGCAAGGGGAAAATGGTCAACAGGCAAGCTACAATGAGCACCAGGCGCATCAGGTTGATGCTTACTACGTCGCGCCAGCGGATACGCTTGCGTTGGACTGTTCCTGTTTCCCCGTTCATCTTTCCACCTCCCGGAATGCGCCGGTGAGCCATGAATTGATCACGGTTAGGGAGCCCACGATGAAGAAAATCAGGATACCGTTGGCTGCAGCCAAGGCATAGTCACGGTCATTGGAGGAAAAAGCCATTTTGTACATGTAGGTAGCCAGCAGGTCCGTGGCGCCAGCTAGGGATGCTGGATTGGTATAAGGCCCGCCGCCTGTCAAAAGGTAGATGACGCCAAAATTGGTGAACTGAAAGGCAAATCCAGAAATGAGCAATGGCAGGGTGGCTTCGCGCAGAAGAGGGAACGTGATGTAGCGAAACAGTTGCCAAGAGCCGGCTCCATCTATTTTCGCCACGTCGTATAACTCATCCGGGATGCTCTGCAGTGCTCCTAAGCAAGCGGTCATCATGAAAGGAAAGCCAATCCATAAGTTGACGATCATGCAACTGACCTTAGCCCATGTGGGGTGAGATAGCCATGGCACTGCCTTGAATCCTAATTGGATTAAGGTGCGGTTGATAGGGCCAAAGGAGGTGCTGAGCAGCCCTGCCCAGGCCAGAATGGTGATGGTCGAGGGCATAGCCCAAGGCAGGATGAGTATCGTACGGTAGAGGTTCCGCTCCCTGATTTTGCGGTTGTTCAGCAGAAGAGCCAATCCGAGGCCAGTGAGAAATGCAAAAAGCGTGGCTAATATGGCCCAGGTAACGGTCCAGGTAAAGACGCCTACGAACTCGCCTCGCTTGCTGCCCAGGATAATCTTCTCGAAATTGCGCAAGCCAACAAACTTCCAATCCTGCAGGTGAACCACGCTGTAGTTGGTGAAAGCCAGAACAACCGACACTACAGCGGGGATGAAAGTTGTAACTACCATGGCCGTCAAGCCAGGCAGAAGGTAGAG
>JBMFPM010000023.1:0-11870 GCA_049969135.1 Anaerolineae bacterium | reverse complement strand
TGGGATTGACAGATTTTGATGACAAGACTATGGCTGTTGTCCCCGAGTTGGCCACAGAATGGTCAGTGTCAGCCGATGGCTTGGTCTGGACATTCAAGATGCGCAAGGATGCCTATTGGGTGCAATATGACCCGGCTACGAAGAAGGCGGAGAAAAAGCGCCCCGTGACAGCTCATGACGTCGTCTATGGCGTCAAGCGCACTATCAATCCCGAGACAGCCTCAGACTATGCCTATGTAGACTATATCATCAAGAATGCCGAGGCCGTGAACACTGGCGAAAGCACAGACCTGGATTCGATCGGTGTACGGGCAGTGGATGACTACACCGTTGAATTCACCCTGACGCAGCCCGCCGGCTATTTCCCCGCTATTGCCGGCATGTGGGTCAACCGCCCGCAACCCAGGGAACCCATTGAGCAATTCGGAGACAAATGGACGGAGCCGGGGAATATCTGGACCAATGGCCCCTACTGCCTGGATACGTGGGAACACGAGAACAAGATGATCATGGTCAAAAACCCCTACTGGTACGACGCAAAGAAGGTCTCTATTGAGAAGCTTAACTTCGTCATGGTCGTGGAAGCCTCGACTGCCTTTGCCATGTACGAGAATGGGGAACTCGACGTGGCTAGCCCACCGTTGGCAGAGATGGATCGTGTAAAAGCGGACCCCGTGCTGAGCAAAGAGCTCTACATCGCGCCAGAATTGTGCACATATTACCTGGGCTTCAATAACAGCAAGCCACCGATGGACAACCGGCTAGTCCGCCAGGCACTTTCCTACGCTATTGACCGTCAGAAACTGATTGACACGGTATTGAAAGGCGGGCAAAAGCCAGCCAAGACCTTTGCTTGCCCAGGAATCTTTGGCACGCCAGCCGAGGATCCGAACTTCAAAGGCATCGAGTTCGATCCAGTCAAGGCGAGGGAACTGCTGGCACAAGCTGGCTATCCGGATGGTAAGGGCCTGCCAGAGATCACCTATATGTTCAATACCAGTGAGGGCCATAAGAGAATTGCCGAATTCATCCAGGCTGGTTGGAAAGAGCACCTAGGCGTTGAAGTCAAGCTAGCCAACCAGGAGTGGAAGGTCTACCTCAAGACTTTGCAAGAAGATGCTCCGCAGGTCTTCCGCCTAGGTTGGTGCGCAGACTACCCGGATGAGAACAACTGGGTGCTGGAAGTCTTCCACTCAACCAAGAGCGCCAACCGCATCAGGTGGAGCAACCCGGAGTTTGACCGGCTGACGGAGCAGGCAGCGGCAGAATCCGATCCAGAGAAACGCAAACAGCTCTACTTCCAGGCAGAGAAAATCCTCTGCGTGGATGAGGCAGCCATTGCACCGATCTACTATTACACTCGCGTCGTCTGCACCAAACCGTACGTAGAGCGCACCTATGCTCCTCTGGGCGGTGAGCACTACTACATGTGGAAGGTCAAAGCCCACTAAAAGAGCCGCCCTCAACACCCCGCCAATCAGGCTCCCATGTCTATCAGGCATGGGAGCCTGATTTGTTGATGTGCACCGGACAGTTCTTATTTCTGCTATTTACCGGGGATCTTCGGATTGGCATAGCAGTAGCGGCATCCATTGGGACAACGCATCCAATAGGAGCCGATGTCCACACTAGGCGTGCAGCCACATTCGGGGCGCTGACCTGGGTCTTTACCCGTCGCAGCCGGCAGCCGGTTTGGATGCAACATGGAAAGCAACTCGCCGTCTATGCAACGCGATGGCAGCGCTCCTGCGAGACAAAGATCGCTCTGGCTACATGCGTAAAGCGTCAAACCAAGCGAACGAGCCAGGGCAACCAATTGCTGCGTAATCTCCAGGCGCTGTGCCGGTGTGGGGTCATACCACTGCCACCCGCTGCGTTTACGCACTTTGCCATACAGCGTGGCAAAGGAGATGCGCACGGCAGTAACCCCTGTCTTGCTGACCTCGCGTAGGATGGGCTCGGCAAAGGGGAGATTGCTCTTGATTTCCCCACTTTCATACCAATGCACAATCGGGTCATAGCGGATAGAGACACGGCGCGGGTCGCCTGCAAATGCAACCAGTTCGGGTATCTGGGCAATCACCTCTTGCCATGGCGTAATGCCTGGTTCCAGGGCTGTTCCTCCCAGCCCAGTGATGGTGAGATGGCAAAATACCTGGTCGTAATGTGCCAGAGCATCCCTAACGCCAGCGACATTGCGCAAGAGGGGACGGAAATCCTTCGACCACAGGACGATGGTATGCACATCCTTGGGTAACAAAGAAATTCGCCTTATCCGTGCATTATACGGCTGTGGCACATCCACAAATCCTTGGCGGATCACATCCGCTAGCCAACGTGCATAGTACAGAGGGATATCTGTACGTCGCGAAGCAGAGATTACTTGCCTCACTTTTCTCCATACTCCTTTTTGAACATTATAGCGCATCGCTCTGCATTGCCAAGCAAGGGGTAAGGGGGTATAATGCACATGCAGGAGGAGGATATGCATCGCGAGTACCCCAAAGCGCCCATCGTGGGTGTGGGAGCAGTAGTGGTTAAACAGGGACGGGTCCTGCTGGTACGCCGCGCCAATGCTCCCAATCAAGGACAGTGGAGCATCCCCGGCGGAACTGTTGAGTTGGGGGAAACTCTGGCACAAGCTGCTGTTCGCGAGGTGCGCGAGGAGTGCGGGGTCGAGATTGAGCCTGGTGATGTGCTCTCTACATTCGACCTGATTCAACGGGATGACAAAGGACGCATCCGTTATCACTATGTGCTCATAGACCTTGCCGCACGCTACGTCAGTGGAGAGCCAGTTGCGGCGACAGATGCCATGGAGGTCCGCTGGGTGGACGAGAAGGATTTGGAGCGATTGGATGTTATCCCACGTCTCCTGCCGGTGTTGCGCAAAGCCCTGCAACAAGTACCCGAACCATCACAGGTCAAGGGGGTGAAGAATGGCAGTTGAACTTGGTATTGTGGGCTTGCCCAATGTGGGCAAGTCCACGCTTTTCAATGCCTTGACAAAAGCACATGCCCTCGTAGCGAGTTACCCTTTCACTACCATTGAGCCCAATATTGGCATAGTGCCAGTGCCCGATGAAAGGCTGCAACGCATCGCTGCTATCGTAAAACCAGAGAAAGTGGTACCCAGCACGTTGCGTGTGGTGGACATCGCTGGGCTAGTCAAGGGGGCGAGCAAAGGTGAGGGGTTAGGCAACCAGTTCTTGAGCCATATCCGTATGGTAGATGCGATTGCCATGGTCGTGCGCGCTTTTCGCAATCCAGACATCCCTCACGTGAGCGCAGAGTTGGATCCTATGCAAGATGTGGAGGCAGTGCAACTAGAGCTCATTTTGGCTGATGTCGCTACGGTAGAGCGGCGTCAGGAAAAGACCAAGAGCGCGGCAAAAGGCAGGCCTGCGGAATTCGAAGCCGAACTCGCAGCTTTGGAGTCACTGCATCAACGTCTCAACCAGGGGCTTCCGTTGCGCAAGGCGGACCTTTCCCCGCTGGAAATGGACCTGGCTCGTGAAATGAACCTGCTCACTGCCAAGCCTATCCTCTACGTGGCGAATGTGGGTGAAGAAGATTTGCCTGATGGAGGCCCCTTGGTGGAGCCGCTGCGCCAACTGGTTGAGAAGGAGGGGACAGAACTTGTCGTCATCTGTGCCCAGTGTGAGGCGGAGTTGGCAGAATGGCCCGAAGGGGAAGCGCTCAGCTATCTGCGCGAATTAGGAGTACAGGAACCTGGCCTCAACCGCTTCATCAACGCCGGTTACCGCCTCTTGAACTTGATTACCTTCTTCACCATCACCGGGGGGAAAGAGGTACGTGCCTGGCCTATCCAGCGCGGCACCGCTGTTATCGAGGCTGCCGGCCACATCCACACCGATATGCAGCGCGGCTTTATCCGCGCCGAAGTCATGAGTTACCAGGATTTGATACAGGCTGGCTCAGCAGCCGCAGTGCGTGAAAGGGGTCTCATGCACCTGGAAGGGCGGGACTATATCGTGCAGGATGGCGACATTATCCACATACGTTTCAGCGCCTAGGCAGACGGCCCAGCAGATGGAATTCTCGCTGTCTCACTAAGGAAAGCGCCATCACAGGCTGGGGCGTGTCATGGAACACCTTAGCCTATCGAAAAAAGACCTCACAGGTTTGGCAAACCCGTGAGGTCTGATAGCAGCTACACTTCCCCCAGCACCTGCCGTGCAATGACCAGGCGCTGGATTTCGCTGGTTCCCTCACCAATGGTGGTCAGGCGGTTGTCCCGGTAGATACGCTCGACATCATATTCCTTCATGTAACCGTATCCGCCGTGAATTTGGATGGCTTTGAAGCAAGCACGTTCGGCAGCCTCAGAGGCATAGAGCTTGGCTATAGCTGCTTCTTTGGTGAAGCGCACCCCCTTGTCCTTCAGCCATGCGGCACGGTAGACGAGCAATCGCGCTGCATCAATCTCCGTCGCCATATCCGCAATCATCCACTGGATTGCCTGGAAGCGCGCAATGGGTTGACCAAACTGCACGCGCTCCTTGGAGTATTTGACCGCTGCTTCGAAAGCCCCTTGCGCCAGTCCAACAGCCATAGCGCCAATGCTGATGCGCCCGCCATCCAGCGTGATGAGAAACTGCTTATAGCCTTCACCTGGTTGGCCGAGCAGATTTTCCTTCGGTACACGGCAGTCTTCGAAGAAGAGCTGCGAAGTCACCGAGCCCTTGAGCCCCATTTTCTCCTCGTCACGTCCGGGGCGAAAGCCAGGCGTGCCCTTTTCCACGATAAAGTTGCTGATGCCCCGCGTGCCGGCTGATCTGTCCGTTACCGCTGCGATAATGACCACATCGGCAACGGAACCAGAGGTGATAAAGATTTTCTGCCCGTTGATGACCCAGTGATCCCCATCCAAGACAGCTGTTGTCTTGATCGCAGCAGCATCGGAACCTGCTTCTGGTTCGGTAAGGCCAAAGGCAGCCAACCCTTGTCCAGAAGCAAGCCGTGGCAGGTATTTGCGCTTCTGTTCCTCGGTGCCAAAGCGGTAAATCGGGTATAAGCCCAAAGAGGTATGAGCCGCCATCGTGATCCCGATAGAGCCCGAGACGCGCGAGACTTCTTCCACCGCAAGCGCATACGAGATCGTATCTGCTCCTGACCCTCCGTACTCCTCAGGGATAGGCAGCCCCATAAGCCCCAGATCACCCATCTTGCGGATAACCTCCCACGGGAATTGCCCCGTGGTGTCAATTTCCCGCGCAATGGGCCGGATTTCCTTCTCAGCGAAATCGTGCACGGTCTTGCGGATCATCTGTTGTTCTTCGGTCAACGCAAAATCCATCCAGTTATCCTCCTCGTAGCGCAAAATGAGCCACTATCCAACTCACTCGTCACTCATCACTCATCACTCGTCACTTATTACCCATCACTTCCCAATCGCAATGCCTGTTGGGTCTATCTCGTGAAGGATACGGCGTTCTTCGGCGGTAGGTGGCTCTGTAATCTCGACATGATCTGGAATCAGGATCTCAAACTCGCTGTTCTCTTGAATTTGTTCTACCGTTACACCAGGGTGAACAGCCAAGAGCATGAGTCGCTTGGTCGCATCATCGAAGCCGTACAAGCCAAGCTGTGTAATCACACGGTAAGGCCCTGTGCCGGCAGGAAGTCCAGCCTTCTCACGCGCGCCTGGCCCTGTCAGATAGCCTGGGGTGGTGATAAAGTCCACCTTTTTTAAGAAGCGTCGTTTTTCCTGGCGCATCATAATGATTGTGCGCCAGGAGAAAGAACCGACATCGTTTGCACCGCCGCTGCCGGGCAGGCGCGCAGTGGGGTGATCGTGCTCACCAATGACCGTAGTATTGATATTGCCGTACATGTCAATCATCGCTGCACCGAGGAAGCCGTAGTCAATATAGCCCGATTGTGAAATAGACATCACATCGTGCATGCTAGAAGCAGCAACCGCCTGGTAGAAGGTCCGCGATTCACCAACCGAGATAGGCAAGACTGGCACCTTTGGTCCTATTCCGCCGGCTTCGAAGATGATCAACAGGTTGGGAGCATGTGTCCGTTGGGCGAGCATACCCGCAATCATGGGCAAGCCCGTGCCCACGAATACTGACCTTCCATCCTCCAACAACCTGCTAGCAACAACAGCCAACAATTCCGTGGATGTATATTCTGCTTGCATGGTCTTACTCCTTCTTCTTCAACCAGGGTGCTCGCATGGGCGCACGCAATTCTTCTACTTGCCTCAAATATTGCAGTTTTCGCAATCCTCCAACGAGTTCCAAATACTCGTTAAAATCTCTAGTCCCATAGACGTATTTGTCAAAGTATTCTCTAGTCCCTTCGAGCGTCCGAGATAACTGGAGCCATTCACCAATGTGCTCCTCGTCAAAGAAATAGCGCAGGGGCATTTGACAAGGGTGAGCTCCATAGGGTACCTCTACCACGGCATCTACGAGGAAAAATGGAATGGCTGTCCTCCAGGGAGTCCTGCGGATCTCCGACTCAGGGACAATCTCTTCTGTAGTCACGATGAGACGCCTTGCCGCCCTTGCCAATTCAAAGTCTTCAATGAGGGTGCCGTCAATCTGTGCATTGCCATACATATCACAGCGTGGCACATGGATGAACACTACGTCAGGATAGCAAGCGGGAAGGAGACAAACCGGCTTGCCACTGAAGGGGTCCCTCACGACTTTTGCCGAACTGTACTTGAACGTGTCTGTGCCCAGCATATTCCGTGTGGGGATAAAGGGCACACCCATCATGGCGGCAAGGAAGCGCCACTGGTAAGCTGCATTGCTCAATTCCGCCACTACTTTGCACTGCCCTGTCTCCACAGCGCGGCGCGAAGCTGGCGATAGACCTCGCAGTTCATGGCCAAAGGCATAAGCGACCTCAATACGATTTACACAGCCCGAGCCAATCAGGATATCCGCATCATGCACGGCTGTCTTGCCTGCCAGGATGAGATTCTTCTTCCGCTGGCGGATGATCTCATAGACAGCAGCCATGGAAACACGGATATGGCCAAATCCACCGAAGGCAATGAACGCCCCGTCGAAGACATACTTCGCCACTGCTTCTGCAATCGTTGTGCGCTTGTCCTGTAGGTTGCGCGACTTGTTTTGGCGCACCCATTCGCGGTGCTCGTCGGGGTCGTGCCAGCCGATCAACTCACCGCAGCCTTCTGCCAAAATCTCCATCACCCTCCTCCTCATGCTATGTGATACCACGAGACCCCAAAGGTTTCTCAAGCCTTTGGGGTCTCACGGCGAGTCAATCATTGATGGGTACAAAATGCACAATATCCAGAATGGAGCCTTCGCGCTGTTTCTTGGGCTTGAGAACGGCTTTGACCCTCATGCCAATCGCCAGTTCATCAAGGCTTACCTTGCCCAGGCGATGGACCAACACGCTGTCCGCACCATCTAGCTGAATGAGCGCTAGAATATCTGGTTCGTCCAGTGGGGAACCATCTGGTGCCACGAGCAAGACAGTAAAGCTCTGAACCGTCCCTTCTGGACCTACTTCAACCCATTCATCCAGCTTTGTGAAGCAGCGTTCGCAATAGATAGTAGGCGGGACATACGTGTAATCGCATTCCGGGCAGTGTGTGCCCATAAAGCGACCATTCTCCATAATCTCACGGAAGAACTTTTCGCCAGCCAGGCCATAGGTATAACGTCCCTGGATGGGGATCTCCCCCTGCCAGGATCGCGCGGCGATGTTCTTATCCACCTTTTCGAGCAGAGCCATAATTACCTCCTCATTCCATCGGCTTGAAGTAAAGGATATCGGTAATCGCTCCGATGCGCTCCGCTGCGGGCTTCCATACCGCCTTGACCTTCATGCCGATTTTGACCTTTTGCGGATCCACCTCACCCAACAGGTGCAAAATACCCATGCCTTTGGATGCTCCGGCAATCTCGATAACGGCCGGGATGAGCGGTTCTTCAAGGCGTTCCATATCCCACCGCACATAGCAGATAGAGAAAGTGTTCACCACTCCGTGGTCTTCCAAGTACACCCATTCATCCATGGGGCGGAAGCACCACTCGCAGAAAATACGCGGCGGCACGACGGTGCGACGGCAATGGTGGCATCGCACCCCAATAATGCGCCCTTCCTTTAGCTCTGCCAGATAGCGGCCGATAGCGACGCCTGCATCCCAAGCATAGCGCGCATCTGGTCTCCACTCAGTGAAAAGCACCTTCTTCTCTGTGAAGTCGGATTCGCGCAGGCCTACACCAGGAAACTCTTTGATCTTGGCAGTCATTTCTCCTATCCTCCAATTCCCAGGATGATCACGGTGCCCACCTGCATCAGGTCGCCCCAGGCTTGTGCCAGACCGGTAATGGGCTTGCCAGGCACTTGCCGCTTGCCCGCCTCGCCACGCAATTGCCAGAAAATCTCGGCCACCTTCATCAAGCCCGCCGCTGCGATGGGATTGCCCACACCCAACAGTCCACCCGAAGGGCAAACAGGCATATTGCCCGTGCGTGCGGTCACGCCTTCGGCGGTCAAGCGGGGAGCTTCGCCCTTGTCTGCCAGAAGCAGGCCTTCCAGGTGGTGCAATTCCTTGTAGTCAAATGGATCGTATGGTTCAACGATGTGTATTTCTTTGCGCGGTTCGCGGATGCCGGCCATCTCATAAGCCATGCGCGCCGCATATTCCACATATTTAGGGTAATAGAGGTCACGGTTTGTCCAATACGCCGTATCAAGCGACCATCCTACGCCTTTGATCCACACGGGCTTATCCGTAATGCGCTTGGCTACGTTTTCCGCAGCCAATACTAGGGCCACAGCGCCATCTGTAACCGGGCTCACATCCAGGCGCTGCACAGGCCAAGCCAGTACCTCAGAATTCAGGACATCCTCCACCGTAATGTTAGGATCACCCAGCAGGGCACACGGATGGTCTGCCGCATTGCGCTTGTTCTTCACCGATACCAGCGCGATATCCTTCTTCTGCAGACCATAGGTCTGCATATAGCGGTTCATTTCCAGGGCGAAAATCCACAGCAGGTTGGGCCCCAGCGGGCGTTCGGTGGTATGGTCGAAGATGGTGAGGAAGGCACCCTGCGGATGAGGTTGGCAACTGGACATCTTTTCCTCACAGACCACCAGGCAGACATCGAAAAGCCCGGAGGCAACGTGATACCAGCCTTGAATGGGTGCAAACACCCCAGTGCCGCCCCCCACATAACAGCGCATGAATGGCTTCCGCCAGGCGCCAGCACCATCGCTTAGGTACTCACCCTTCATGTGCACGGCATCAAAAGCGTCTGGGGCCGTGCCGAGAGCCACACCATCCACATCATCCAGTGTGAGTTCGCAGGAATCCAAAGCCATCTTGGCAGCTTCATAAGCCAATTCTTTACCGGTTTCCTGGGCGCGCCGAACGAACTTGGTCATCCCTGCACCGACTACAGCTACTTTTCTCAGACCCATTTTGACCTCCTTTCAATTGCTCAGGACAACGGCGGCGCCACTTGTCGTGGGCAGACCTCGCCAGCCGAAAGCCAAGCCAGTCTCCACGTCGGGGAGTTGATGCTGACCTGCCTCACCACGCAGTTGCAGCACCACTTCCAACAACCGCGCCAGTCCTGAAGCATCCAGCAAGTGCCCCATCCCCAGGCTGCCGCCAGAAGGGTTCACCGGGAACTCTCCACCGATCTCAGTAGCCCCATCCTCTACCAGTAGTCCTGCCTCCCCTGGACGACAGAGACGTAAGGCTTCCATATGTTGTAGCTCTTTGTAGGAGAATGTATCGTCAATCTCGGCGAAATCCAGTTCTTGCCAGGGAGTGCGGATGCCCGCCATACGATAAGCCATTTCCCCTGCCCGCGCCGCATAGATAGCGCTTGTCCAATCCCGATTTTCCAACGAGAAGGAATCGTTGCACCATCCTACGCCACGAATCCAGATCGGGATGTCGCTCAGTTCCTCGGCGCGCTCTTTTGCAGCCAAGACCATGACAATGGCGCCATCCGCGCGAGGGCTCATGTCCAGGCGCGAGAGCGGATAGGAGACCATTTCAGATTCCAGGACATCCTCGATGGAGATACTCGCTCCATAGGCAGCAAGAGGGTTGTACAAAGCGTTGTGTTTGTTCTTCGCCACTACCAAGGCACATTGTTCCCTGGAAGCTCCCGTTTCGCAGAGGTAACGGTTCATCTCCAGGCCGGCGATGAAATGGGGATTGGCGCGCAAGGGGCGGTTATAGACAGGGTCCAGCGCAAAGGTCATGATCTCATCAGGAGTAAGAATGTTCGACGCCTTACTGTGGGCTTCCACAGCCACAATGTCCATTGCGCCAGTGAGGATCTGCAAGTAAGCAGCAATGAACCCGTGCAACCCCTCTCCAGAGATGGTGTGGACCGGTTTGAGCACAGCTCCCAGTTGGTCAGGAACGTACTCGTCGAAAATACTCGTGCCTTCTGTAAAATCCTCAGCAACGGTCACAAAGCTTTCGATGTCACGGCGTGGATCTACGCCGGCATCCTCGTAGGCTTTGACGGCAGCCTCATACATCAGTTCTTTGTACGATACCTCTGGCGTTAAGGCACGAAAGCTAGTATAGCCTACGCCAATAATAGCTACTTCTCTGGGCATAAGGAACCTCCTCTCTGAGTAGATGATCATTTAGGTAACACTACTTTATCCCTCGATACACCTCCCCCCTTTCCATAAGCAGAACCTCGCTATATGCATTCTAGCTAGGCTTGAATCGCACGCTGAGCACATCCTGCAGGGTAGGTCGCCCAATCTCCTGTAGTTCATAGCGTACACGTTGCATTGGACGGTTGATCTTGATCACCCGACACAAATCAATGGGCGTGGCAACAATGACCAAATCACAGGGGGTAGCATTAATTGTTTCTTCCAATTCCTGAATTTGTTTGGCTCCATAGCCCATGGCAGGCAATACAGGGCCGGTATTGGGGTATTTGCGGTAGGTTTCAGCAATTGAACCCACCGCGTAAGGCCGCGGATCAATGATTTCTGCTGCCCCAAAACGCCGCGCCGCCACGACCCCCGCCCCATAGGACATCTCACCATGAGTCAAGGTTGGCCCATCCTCGACAACCAAGACCTTGCGACCTCTGATCGCCTGGGGGTCGTCAACAAATATGGGTGATGCCGCATCCACGACAACCGCACGGGGATTAGCAGCCAAAATATTATGCCGCACGATCTCCATCTTATCCGGTTGTGAGGTGTCTATCTTGTTAATGACAACCACATCTGCCATGCGCAAATTGGCTTCACCGGGGTGGTAGCGCAGTTCATGGCCGGCACGGTGGGGGTCCGTAACTACAATATGCAGGTCAGGCTGGAAAAACGGTAGGTCATTGTTGCCGCCATCCCATAGGAGGATCTCAGCCTCTTGCTCCGCCTGGTGTAGAATCTGTTCATAATCCACGCCCGCATAGACAACGGTGCCTCTATCCAGATGGGGTTCGTACTCCTCGCGCTCTTCAATCGTACATTCATATTTGTCCAGGTCATCATAATTTGCAAAACGTTGACAAATCTGCTTGACTAAGTTGCCGTAGGGCATGGGGTGTCGCACAACGACTACTTTTTTCCCCATTTGGCGCAGGATATCAGAAACACGGCGCGTGGTCTGGCTCTTTCCACTGCCAGTGCGCACTGCACATACGGAAACCACCGGCACCTTAGCCTTCAGCATGGTCTCCTTGGTACCCATCAGGCGGAAGTCAGCGCCTGCCGCCAGCACTTGGGACGCTTTGTGCATCACATATTCGTGAGGCACATCGCTGTATGCAAAGACCACCTGATCTATATCTAATGTGCGGATGAGTGCATCGAGTTCTTCCTCAGGATAGATAGGTATGCCAGCAGGGTAG
>JBMFPM010000022.1:0-12551 GCA_049969135.1 Anaerolineae bacterium | reverse complement strand
AAGGCGGGCAGAAACTAAATAACGTACGCGGAAGAAGGGAAGCTTGTAACCGACGTTTGGACCGATATCGGCGCGCAGAATGCGACATCCCCCATTTCCCCGGAATCAACAGGGTTTCGCACCCAAAAGCCTGAACGGTTACTAGAGAGGATCATAGGAGGAACGACTGGAGATGACTTCCTGGTTGCGGACTTTTTCTGCGGCTCCGGCACGACGCTGGCGGTGGCGGAGAAGCTGGGGCGGCGCTGGATCGGCGTTGACCTGGGGCGCTATGCCATTCACACCACGCGCAAACGTCTGATATAGGTGCAGCGCGAACTGCACGCCGTGGGCAAACCCTACCGCTCCTTCGATGTCTATAACCTGGGGCGCTACGAGCGGCAGTGGTGGCAACTGGAGCGTCTGAAGGGCGCCGACGAGGAGCACCGCCGTATTGTGTTGCAGTTTTATAAAGCTGCTCCCTTATGGACTGCGGAAGCTGGGCTTCCGCAATCCATAAATCCGCTGCTGCACGGCAAGAAAGGCCCGGCCTACGTCCATGTGGATCAGATTGACAGCATCTTCTCCTACGCCGAACTGCTCGCCGTTGCCGAGGCGGTGCGTCAGGCCGGCGGGCGCGAGGTCCACTGCCTGGCGTGGGAATTTGAGATGGAACTCAGCCGCAAGAAAGAGGCGCTGGAAGCCGAGACCGGCGTGACGATCCGCCTGAAGTACATCCCGCGCGAGATTATGGAGCCCAACCGTACCGAGGTGCAGTTCTTCGAGGCCGGCGCGCTGGAAGCGCAAGTGATATGGATTGCTGAAGCAGGGCTTCAGCAGTCCAAAGCAGGGCTTCAGCAGTCCAAAGCAGGGCTTCAGCAGTCCAAAGCAGAGCTTCAGCAATCCAAAAGGGTGGATGTGGAACTGGTGCGCTTCATGCCGGCGCTGGCCGAAGCACCCGAGGCCGAACTGGCCGCTCTGCGCGAACGGGCGGTCAAATCGCCGTTTGATTTCATAGACTTTTGGGCGGTGGACTTTGACTACTCGCCCGACAAGCCCTTTGAGCACCACTGGCAGGACTTTCGCACGCGCAAAGACCGCTCGCTCAAAACGCGCAGCGATCTCGGCTGGGAGTACGAAACGCCCGGCAAGCATCAGATCGCTGTCAAGGTGATTGATGTCTTTGGCGTGGATACCACGATTGTACTGGATGTGGAAGTTTGACTTTGGACTGCGGAAGTTTGACTTTGGACTGCGGAAGTTTGACTTCCGCAGTCCAGGAGGTAGGAATGACCGAGGAAATATACATCAGCACCTGGCATCACGCTCCACTTCACCTTTTTGTGCCGAACGCCTTTTACATCGTCACTGCCTCAACCATCTACAAGCAGTACATTTATGATACGCCTGCGAAACTTACATTGCTTCAGAATACCCTTTTTGAAGTGATGGAAGCCTATGGGTGGGAATTGCAGGCCTGGGCGTTGTTCGCCAATCATTACCATTTCATCGCTCGTGCGCCCGAAGACAGCACATCGCTCAAGCGCCTGATTCAGCGTCTGCATTCGCAGTCGGCGCGTCTGGTGAATGAGATAGATCGCACCCCTAGCCGGCGCGTCTGGTTTCAATATTGGGATACCTGCCTGACCTATGAGAAAAGTTACCATGCCCGTCTGAATTACGTGCACAATAACCCGGTCAAGCATGGCCTTGTCGCCGTTGCTGAGCAATATCCATTCTGCTCTGCCGGCTGGTTCAAGGCCAACGCACCGCAAGACTTGCGCAAGAAAGTGGAGTCCTTCCCTTACGACCAGGTGAATGTGCCTGATATGGACTGCTGAAGCCTGAATATGGACTGCTGAAGCCTGGCTTCAGCAGTCCAAAAGGAGATAACCATGCCCTTTGAAATCACGCAACAAAACGCCTCTGCCCTAGAGCCACTTTTCAAACCCTGGGAAGAGCCGACGATGCACCGCCTGCCCAACCCGCAGCCGGGGCAGCCGGCCATCATCGCGCCGGGGCGGCGTCCCAGCAAGGTGCCGCTGGTGCGTGCGATTCGCGCTGAGGTGGATGCCTGGCGGCGCGGCGGCTATGCCGGCGTCAGCGAGACCTCGCGCACGCTGCTGCATCACTGGTTCGACAGCGAGCACCTGGTCAAGAACGAAGCCGGCGACCTGATTCCCTTCCGCTATCACTGGGCGCAGCGGGAAGCCATCGAGACCTTCATTTACCTCTACGAACTGCGCCGCGTGCGCAACGTGGCCGAACTGCTCTTTGAGTTCGGCGATCAACAACTGGCCGACCTGGCTTTGGGCATCCCGCCGGAGCAGGATCGCTGGGCGAAGTACTGCGCCAAGATCGCCACCGGCGCCGGCAAGACCAAGATCATGAGCCTGGCCATCGTCTGGAGTTACTTTCACAGCCTCTACGAACCGAACTCCGACCTGGCGCGGCATTTCGTCATCATCGCGCCCAACCTGACCGTCTACGAGCGCCTGAAAGACGACTTTGAAAACTGCGCTATCTTTTATGCGGACCCGCTCATCCCGGAGGAATGGCGGCCCGACTTTCAGATGCAGGTCGTGCTGCAGGACGAACCCGGCGGTGCGACGACGACCGGCGCGATTTACCTGACCAACATTCACCGTCTCTACCCCAGCCGGGATTTGGACTGCGGAAGTCAAACTTCCGTAATCCAAACTTCCGCAGTCCAAATATTTGGGCCGCCGGTGGTGCGCGGCCGGGCGCTGGATACCGGGGAAAGCCTGCGCGCGCGCATCACCGCCCACCCGCGCCTGATGGTGTTCAACGACGAAGCCCACCATCTGCACGATCCCGACCTGGCTTGGAACCGTGCCATTGACGCCCTGCACGAAGAAAGCCTCGGGCGCGTCCAAGGGGGCCTGTGCCTGCAACTGGACTTTACGGCCACGCCCAAGCACAACGATGGCTCGCTCTTCCGTCACATCGTAGTGGACTTTCCCCTTGGCGAGGCGGTTGACGCCGGCATCGTCAAAGTGCCCGTCCTGGGCGAATCGGATGCACTCACCGTGCGCGGCGACAAGAAGACGCCGGCCCACGAACGCTACGGAATGCACCTGCAATTAGGCTACCAGCGCTATGCCAGGACCTATGAAGAGTTGGGCAGAGTGCGCAAACCTGTGCTCTTTGTGATGACGGAGGATGCCGAGGCTGCCAACGAGGTCGCCGATTATCTGGATAGCGATACTTTTCCCCTGCTCAAAGGGCGCGTGCTCAACATTCATACCCGCCTGAAAGGCCGCATCAAGACGGTGACCCGCGGCGGCAGAACCTATCAGGAGTTCGTGGAAAACGAAACGGCCATGAAGCCGGACGACCTACGCGCGCTGCGCGAGATGTCGCGTGAACTGGATAGCCACGATAGCAAATTCCGCTGCGTGGTTTCGGTGATGATGCTGCGCGAGGGCTGGGATGTGCGCAACGTGACCACCATTGTCCCTCTGCGGCCCTATTCGGCGAGATCGGGCATCCTACCGGAGCAAACCCTGGGGCGCGGCCTGCGGCGCATGTTCCCCTTGAGCGAGACGCCCGAGCTCGTCACCGTGATTGAGCATCCCGCCTTTCGCGAACTCTACGAGAATGAACTGGCGCAGGAAGGGCTGGATATCGCCGTCCTGCCGGTGCGCGAGGCCTTCAAGCAGACCGTCACCATTTTTGTGGATCACGAGCACAAAGACGTTGCGGCGCAGGAGATCGAAATCCCAACGGTTTCTGACGCGATCGAAACCACGCAGGAATTGCAGGGGTTGACGTTTGAGGAGGTGCGCGACGCCTTTCACGCCAGGTTCCGGCCTTTGCCCGTCGGGAAGAAGAAGGAAGGGGCCATCGAGTACAAAGAACGGCACCTGTTCACCGATGAGATCGTGGCCACGATGAAGCTGGATGCCGGGCTGTTGAACAATGCCTGGTCGGCGCCGGCCTATTTTGCCCAGATGTTGGGGCGAGCCTGCCGAATCAGTAACCCGCATCAAGTGCTGGCCCCGCTGGTCGAGCGTTTTATCGCCGAAGTGCTGTTTGAGCGGCCGGTGGATTTGTATAGCGGCGAAGTAGATCACCGGATGCGCGACATGGATGTCATGGAGCACATCCGCGCCACCTTTACACCGCTCATTTTGGCTAAAACGGTACGCCAAAAGAAACGACAGCGTATCAGTCGCGGACAGCGCCTTTCGGCCTGGAAACCCTATCAGGCGACCAGCACGGCCCAGCGTCCGGCCCTGCCTGCGGCGCGCACGCTTTTCAACCTGGTACCCTGCGAGAATGACTTTGAACAGACCTTTACCGACTTTCTGGAAACCGCCGGGGATGTCGCCGCTTTTGCGAAAAATGCCGGCCCTCAGAAAATGATGTTGGACTACCTGAAGCCGGACGGCCAGCGTGCGTTCTACGTCCCCGACTTCTTTGTCCGCACGGTCGGTGGCGAACACTATCTGGTGGAACTGAAAGGTCGCCAGGATGAACTGGTGCCGCTCAAAGCCAGTGCGGCGGTGGAATGGTGCAAGACCGCTTCCAGTAAGGAGACGCGCTGGCATTACCTCTATGTGCCCTATCACCTTTTCCAGCAGGGGGCTGCCACCACGATCGCCGAGTTAGCCCGTGCCTGCGAGCCATCCTTGAAAGACCTGCTGGACGAATGGAAAACAAAGCAGTTTGCATTGCCCCTGGAAGAAGCCACGGCTCAGTCGGCATCCGAAGCCTTGTTTCAGCGCGTCCTGCAAGAAGCCGGTATTGCGCAACCTCCGGCAGAAATCGCCGACCTGATGCGTCAGGCTGTACTCCTGTTGGATCACGCGGTGCGCTCACGGTATCCGACTTATGCGCCCGCCTTCCAGCCACTGCTGGGCCCACTGGATGAATTCGCCTTGCAAATTCTGGAAAAGTACCTCAAGCCTGCTATCCCTGCAAACAAAGAGGCTTCCATCCTCTTTTTAAGTCCAGACCTGAACCACCTGCCCCAACGTGAACGGGCATTGCTGGAGAAGCATCAACGCTATCTGCGTGATAACTTGGTCTTTGGCCGCTCTATCCAACGTCTGGGGACGTTGCTCTTTTGTCTGGATTACGCCCGTCAGGGCGAAATGAGCGCCGATGGGATATGGAAAGCAGTCCGTCAGACCTTTTCATCCCCGACATTCGGCGCACTCTACCAGGTGCTGGAGCGCGTCAACGAATTCCGGAATACACGGATAGCCCATGTTGAAATCCCGCTGACCGATGAGCAAGAAGCATGGGAAGCCATGCGTGTGTGGCTAAACAGCCTGAGCAAGATGGCAGAGATCTGTCGATAAGCACATTGTGAAATGTTCGCTTTAGCTATATTGCCCAACACGCCGCTGCAGCCGACGCCGCTTCGCGGCGCGGCTGAGCGGCTGATCTTTAGGCGGCGTTTTCGCAACCGTGTAGCAAGCTGTGATAGAATTGTCACTTGGAGTTAGAGAAATGGTAACTAAGATAAAGCAAACACAAGCTGATTTGGTGAAAGCCATTACGGATATCGCCGCTGCCATGCCCCTGGCGCGGACATTGCAACTCTACCATTTTGCGCTTTTCCTCAAGACACACCCATTACCCACCGAGGAAACTTTTGAAGAAATCGCGGCAGATGAAGCACTATGGGATGCACAATTTGCAGCAATGGATGATGACAAACTGGCTGCACTGATCGCAGCAGTTGAGACGGAAATCAACGAAGGTAAAACATTGCCAATGTTTGATGAACACGGCGAATTCATCGAACATCCATGAAATCACAAACAACCAAGTCATTCTGGAAGCACTATTGGGCTTTGCCTCCAGAGATTCGTCAGCGTGCACGGCAAGCCTACAAGTTATGGCGAGATAATCCAGCCCATCCAAGTCTATTCTTCAAGCAAGTGAAAGAGAACCAGCCACTCTATTCAGTTCGAATTGGCTTGGGATTTAGAGCACTGGGATTGCTCAAAACGGATACAGTGACTTGGTTCTGGATTGGCACCCATGATGAGTATGATCGTCTTCTCAAGTGAGCGAAACAAACTTGTGTTACCAAGTCGCCTCCCAACACGCGCTTTCACCGGTCGGCTTCTTCGCTGCGCTTCGCCTCGCAGGTGATGCGTCAGCCGTTAGCCAGCCTATCCACATCATCTGGGGTTCGAAAAATGATTAGATCAACTCAACTCATTCCATACAGAACGTCGAGCGACGACTATGACCTTACCGAACGTCTCAAGGCTAAATTTGCACGCCTTCGAATCAAACGTCATCCGCTGTATTTGACATCTAAAGAGTTTGACGAGATTCTGCATTGGAAGTTGCGTGGTCAGTATGGGAGACAGCAACAAAGGCGGAAAGCAAATACGGGAAACATTATCCGAACGGTGACGAGAGCAGCACTTTCTATAACGCATCCTGACGAAGATTATGAAATCGAGTTGCGCCTTGGTATTTTGTGTTGTCTTCGTGGAGTGGGCGTACCTGTAGCATCGGCGATTCTTGCGCTGGTGTTCCCTGAAAAATACGCCGTGATCGATTTTCGCGGCTGGAGACAGATATTCGACGAAGAGAGAACAACATTTTCGATTTCTGATTACAAGCAATACCTCTATGAGATAAAACGTCTTGCGGCCGAGTTAGGATGGCTTGTGCAAGAAGTTGATCTTGCGATTTGGGAATTTGACCGTGTCAACGGTGGAGAACTAAAGAAAGCAACCAGCCGTTAGCGCGCCGAACCCAACACTAGCTACTGGAATAGAAACGATGAAAAGATGGTTGGCTTTCTTATTTGCAGTCTTAATACTCCTGACTGTCCATGAAGGAATACATGCGTTAATGGCGATGTTTTATGGCGAATTTGAAGCGTTTCACATAAGACCGATTGGTTTTGAAGTCACTTACAGGACCGCCGTTGACGAGAGAAGTGGTATGCAGTGGGCTTTCATCTCTGGTGCCGGCAATCTGGTGACGCTATTGTTGGGATACCTGCTACTAATGCTCGGCGAAAAGTTGGCTCACTTACACAGTGAATTCGTAAGGGCAAGCATCTTCTACTTGACATTGCTTGCGCTGTTATCCGACCCCTTCAACTTATCTGTTGGGCCATATATTTACGGTGGAGATGCCAATGGAATGGCGATAGGGCTTGGTATCAACCGATATATAATCCAGGCCATTTTCTTTGTGGTGTTAATTGTGAATCGTGAGCTTGTAGCACAGAATCTTTTCTCGATGTACAATGTTAAAGTGAAACATATCCTGTTCCAGCCTTGGATACGCTGGACAAGTCGGGCTCAACCATCAGGCAAATAACCTAGCAGCAATGGCGTAATACACCTATGAAACAGCGTGCTAACACGCGCATCCACCCGACGTCTTCTCCGCTGCTCTAGGCTCGCTGCAGGTGATGCGCAGGCCGTTGGGCGCTACTGCTTAGTATCGTTATGGCTGGCAATCTGTATGGTTTGGATGACCAAGGAGAGAAAAGACTATGACTCAACTCACTGCAGAAAAGCCCAATTACGGGAATTGGGTGTCTACCAAATTGTTCTATATACCTGGAGTGTTGGGTGTTTTCTTTGGGGCTCTTTCTGTGCTTTTACCCTGGCTGGCTATCTTGTCGGTCATCTTCTTGCTGTGCTTTGCTTACTTTGCATATGCGCGATGGTGCTTTTCGCCCAAGGGAAAGAACATCCAAGCAAGGATTCAATCTCTTTTGCTCGACCATTTGGAATGGAACGGCATAGGGAAAGCACTTGATATTGGATGTGGCAATGGCGCGTTAACCATAATGTTGGCAAAGAAATATCTTGACGCTCATGTGACTGGTGTGGATTATTGGGGTGGAGCATGGGAGTATTCGAAGGGTGTTTGCGAGAGAAACGCAGAGATTGAAGGTGTCGGAAGTAAAGTTGCCTTTCAGAAGGCAAGTGCTTCCTCGTTGCCCTTTGAGGACGAGACATTTGACGTAGTGATTAGCAATTTGACTTTTCATGAAGTAGGAGACATCAGAGACAAGAGCTTCCTAATTAAAGAAGCCCTCCGAGTGCTCAGGAAAGGAGGAATTTTTGTATTCCAGGACTTGTTTCTCTGGAAACGAGTGTATGGTGAGGTAGGAGATCTGCTGGGCATGATCAGAAATTGGAGAGTTAAGGACGTGGAATTTTTCAACACAAGCCAATCACAGTTCATACCAAAAGCACTAAAACTGCCATTTATGGTCGGAACCATAGGTATTCTGCGGGGTAGAAAATGACCCCGAGTGCCCGTTGTCGCGAGTCAATCATAAGTGCGCCCAACACGCTGCTGCCGCTGACGCCGACTTCTGCTACGCACAGCTCGCCACAGGTAACGCTTGCCGTTAGCCGCTAAAGAGAGAGCAAAGCATGTCAAGAATCCTGATCCTTGGTGGCACAGGTTATACTGGTAGATTGATTGCACAGCATCTGGTAGAGCACTCGAAAGCGGATATCACCATTGCAGCGCGGCATCTGGATAGGGCACAAGCACTTGCCGATAGGCTAAATCAGCAATATTCTGACCAGCGTGTCAAAGCAGTCTACGCTGATGCGTCGCAAACTGATTCGCTGCGCCGGGCGTTTGCAGATCAGACGATGATTGTGATCGCCGCACCCACTACCGCATACACCGAAAGTGTCGTCCGAACCTCTCTGGAAATGGGTTTGGACTATTTAGACGTACAGCTCAGCGCTCGAAAATTCGCTTTGCTGCAATCCTTGACTGATGAAATCGAACGCGCTGGTCGCTGTTTTATCACAGAAGCTGGTTTCCACCCCGGTTTGCCCTCCGCGTTGGTGCGCTATGCCGCTGCCCATTTGGATAGCATCGAGAGCGCTATTACCCTGGGTTATCTGAACATGGGTAAGGACTTGCCGTACTCAGAATCTGTAGATGAGTTAATCGAGAGTTTCAAGGAATACGATGGCAGGGTCTTCAAGAACGGCCAGTGGACAAAACCCAAATCATTCGAAATGCTCGTCTGCGATTTCGGCGGCGATATAGGGCGCAAGCGATGCTACTCAATGTTCTTCGAGGAGCTGCGCCCCTTGCCCTCCATGTTCTCTTCACTGCGCGAAACCGGCTTTTACATCTCCGAAATGTACTGGATATTGGATTGGGTGGTGATGCCAATCACCTGGGCCTGGCTCAAGGTGGCGCCGAAAGCCACCCGTCCCATAGGCCGATTTTTGTGGTGGGGGATGCGCACCTTTCACAAGCCGCCCTACCGTGTAGAACTCCAAGTTCAGGCTGTTGGTTTCAAAGGCGGATGCCGCGTTGCCTTCCAGGCAAGCGTTGCTCACCCCGACGGGTATGAACTGACTGCCATCCCCGTCGTCGCGACCTTACTGCAGTATCTGGATGGTTCTGCTAGAAAGACTGGACTTTGGATGATGGGACATCTGATTGACCCGCTTCGTCTTATGAAGGATATGGAGAAGATGGGCGTAGTGTGTTCTACCAAGTTTCAAGCAGGAGCAGCACAGTGTATCTAAAACATGAGGCGGCTAATCCGCCGCTGCAGCCAACGCCGCTGCGCTCGGCTCGCCGTAGGTGATGCGCAGGCCAGTGCGCAGAACCAAGAGGAGAATGCCATGACAATCAAGATGGATGACGATAAGCGAGTATGGTTGTTCTTTGCGGTTGCCTATGCTTTCTCTTGGTTATTCTGGATACCCAACGCCTTGGTAGCACATGGAGTGGTTCTCTCCTCAGGTCTGGCTAACTTCCTCGCCAGCCCTCTCAATCCTGCTCCGTTTGGTCCGCTCTTTTCTGCCTTTCTGCTGACTTTTCTCCAAAAAGGTGGAAAAGGCGCTCTTGAACTCTTGAAGCTGGGGGTTGACTTTCGCTTCAAGAAAACCTGGCTGATAGCAATTTTGCTTATTCCCTTTGTTGTATTTGGCGGGTCTGTTTGGGTTTCCATTTTGGTTGGCGTCAGGCCACTTGATCTTTCGGTTGTGTCCAATCCACTATATGCTTTGATTGCTTTTTTTGTCATACTGTTAACTGCCGGGCCCATCCAGGAAGAGTTTGGTTGGCGGGGTTACGCCTTGCCACGGCTGCAATCCCGTTTCAATGCCTTGACTTCCAGTGTAATCCTGGGATTTTTCTGGTGGCTCTGGCATCTGCCAGCCGTTTTTATTCCAGGAGGCTTCATGACAGATAATCTCGTGGTGTTCTTGGTGTTGTTAGTCGTCATTACACTGGCGTCTATCCTGTTCACCTGGATTTACAACAACACCAATGGCAGTGTGCTAGCTGCCATCTTGACGCATACCTCGATGAATTGGTCTATCTGGTCAGCGATGCCCAACATGAAGATGGATTTACCTACCAGTGGATTCATGATTAGCTTCGGCATGCTGGCAGTGATCGTCATCATCAAAATATGGGGGGCGGCTCAGTTGAGCCGTGAATAAAGACAATAAATGGCGCTGCTGCCCAACCCGCCGCTACAGCCGGCGCCGCTCCGCTGCGCTTCACGCCACAAGTGATGCGCAGGCCCTTAGCCCGCACCGCCAATGAGAGGTGAACAATGAAAAAGCACTCTGTTGCCTGGTTTTACATTCTGGCTTTTGCGATTTCGTGGCTTGGCTGGCTTCCTATGGTCGCGGGGTCACGGGGTATTTTCCCCTTTGATAATCCTGCCTTTCAACTTTTGCTTATCCTTCCCGCCATAGGTCCCGCATTGGCAGCAATTATTGTGACTGTCGTTAGTGACGGAAAAGCAGGCATCAGTCTTTTGCTCAAACCACTTTTGCAATGGCGAGTTGGCGTAATTTGGTTGATTATTGCCATTATGGCACCCGCACTACTTCTGGTTATGGGGAAAATGGTGACCAATGCATTGAGCTTGGGGGCAACACCAGAGCTATAAGGCAACAACACCGTTGCAGTTGCTTTTTCCGCGCTTGTGATGTCGTTGTTGTCTAATCCGTGGGAAGAAGTTGGCTGGCGAGGATTCGCCTTGCGGCGATTACAGAAGAAATACAATGCTCTGGTGGCAACATTGGTAGTAGGCGTTTTGTGGGGCATGTGGCATCTGCCACTCTTCTTCTGGGTTGGTAATCCAATGTCCCAATATCCTTTTCTTGCTTGGTTCATTGGAACGGTGGCAGTATCCTTCGTCTACACCTGGCTTTATAACAGCTCCAAAAGCAGCCTATTGGTCGTGGCACTTTTTCACATTCTTGGTAACACATTTGGTGTTATTATATCGGGTGTATCTATCACTGCGGTGGCAATTGTGTATTGCATAATGGCAGGTATACTGGTTGCAATTTGTGGAAGAGACAATCTTGCACGATGTGAGAGAGTTTGTGCTGGCTAACAACTGCTTGCAAGCCGACCGCCTTCGGCGCGATGATGCGGGCGCGATTTGAGTCAATTCCATAGTTGGCAGGCATTAGGGTCTAACGCATTACAGTGGCAGATGAAACCAACCGTTGGGCATTTATATAACTACAGGAGAAAATATGCAACTGAAATTTATAAGTATCCATGTCAAGGACCAAGATGCAGCTCTTGAGTTCTACACAAAGATTCTCGGCTTCAAGAAAATGGCAGACATTCCTATGGGTGATTACCGATGGCTGACGGTGAGCTCCCCGGATGGGATCGAAGGCGTGGAGCTGGTTTTAGAACCAATGGTTTTTGAGCCAGCGCGCATCTACCAAGCAGCGCTCTTCGAAGCCGGAATCCCAGCGGCAGCATTCATAACGAAAAATATTAACGTCGAGTTCCAACGTCTCAAGGCACTTGGTGTAAGTTTCAGAGGAGAGCCAAGGAAAACAGGGGTGATCACCTCTGTTATCTTCGAGGATACCTGTGGAAACCTTATCAATCTCGTTGAAACCTCGATCTAACGTCAGACCAGTGGATGCTACCCCTTCAGCGTCGCAGCCCTGAGCCAATCCATTTAGGCGGTTGGTTATCGTGCTAAATGGGCTAGAAGTGCGCAGCAGATTATCTCACTCAGTATTTGGGATGGCGTTTTTAATAAAAGAGGCTGGCTCTTAAAGCCAGCCTCTTCTTTCATGGACGGTGATTAATTATTTTCACCAGTTTCTGCGCCTAGCACACTCCCCGTCATGGCATCCACCTTAACATCTGTGCCATTGGAGAACTGCACGCTGTAGACCAGTTTGCCGTTTTCATCATCTAATTGAACTTGGCTTGCTGTACCTACATTCAAGTAAGATTCAGCAGCTTGTTGTGCAGCCTGGGCGGTAATGGCGGGGGTTCCAGCAGGAGCTTCGTCTTTGCCATCTGAAGATTTCTCTTCTTGGCCTTGTTGCTCGGTGTCGGGACCATTTTGATCACCAACCTGCTCGTTGACATTGTCGGTGTCGGTTGCACTCTTGACTTCTGTCCCTTCTTGATTGGACTGGCTGGTGATTTGCTCCTGAGTTTGCGCAGGTGGGGTGCTAGTTTGAGCATATACTTTCATGCTAATTGCCCCCATTGCTCCAACCAAGAGCAAAGCAATGGCAGCTAATGCGAAAATTCGACTGATTTTCATAGGGTTTCTCCTTTCTAAT
>JBMFPM010000021.1:0-12772 GCA_049969135.1 Anaerolineae bacterium | reverse complement strand
CTCAGGCCCAGTTGCGACACGGCCGCGCGCAGCAGGCTCTTGCCAGCATCATCCAAACGGGAGTATTCGCGCATTTCGGCCGGGCCCACACCTGCACTTGCAGCGCAGGTACAAATGTGTCGGCATTGCACAGCAGAGCCACCTTGCCGCTTTCCGCTGTCCGTGGCACCTGCAAGCACTGCCCTGCATTCGGCTGCCCTCAAGTACACACGCGGGCGGGCGTTTGGTTCGAATGGGAATTAGGCGTTTTCCCCTGCCTTGGCTGCTTCATACTCTGCAAATTCCGCAGGCCGCACAATGTCAATCTGTGAAATCGCTTGACGATGAGTAGATCATCATCACCCGTAACGATACACGCAGCGTTTCCAGCAATGGCGGTTCCCAGAATCGCGTCATCGTCCGGGTCTCGGCAGGCAGCAGCCTTCAAGATCAGCAGGCACTACTAATTCCATTTTTGAACGCAATAGCTCAACCGCTTCTTCGGCTTCCTCTACGCTGTATCTGAACTTGAACAGGTGCTCACGGAACTCGTTCAGAATCAAGTCCGAAGTAACCAGCGTATGCCGCCGGACACAATGTTCAAGCACATCGGCGCATACACCGCGTGCGATAAAGACAGCGATGAGGACGTTGGTGTCAAGTACTACCTTCATGAGACGCGAGTAAAGACGTCCTGATCAGTGTAAATGCCTTGTTCTCGTGCCTTGGGAATCATCCGCTCACGCAGCGGTCGAAATCGGCGAAAGAAGAGGTACTCCTTAACAGCTTCGCCAATCACGTCACTGGGTGAAACGCCTTCCTTGCGTGTCACGTCATCCAATGCCGTTTTAATCTCTTCAGGCAAGGTAATAATGAGCTTCTCTTGCATAGCACACGTCTCCACGTATGATCCGAGATAAGTATAGCGCAGATAGACGCCACGCGACAAACGACAATCTAGTGCTTCACACAACCGCAGCTACCCGCTCAGGATATGAATTACGCCTGCCTCCGCGGCCGATACTGTATCGCCTCTGCTAGATGATGCGTCTTGATCTCCGCCGCACCCTCCAGGTCAGCGATGGTGCGTGCTAGTTTCAGAATGCGGTGGAAGGCTCTGGCACTCATGCCCAGTTGCGACATGGCCGCACGCAGCAGGCTTTTACCCGCCTCGTCCAGCCGGCAATACTCGCGCACTTCTGCTGGCCCCATATCCGCATTGCACAGCAGTGGTTGATTGCCTTTGGCGCCGCCCATCCTGCCTGCGAAGCGCTGTCGTTGGATTTCCCGCGCCTTTTCGATACGGGTACGGATATTCGCACTTGGTTCGCCCAGTCGGTCATCAGTCAGCTTCTCGTACTCCACACGTGGCACGTCCACATGAATGTCAATACGGTCGAGCAAAGGGCCAGAGATGCGTTTGCGGTAGCGCGTGATCATGCTCGGTGAGCAGGTGCATTCCTTTACCGGATCGCCGAAGTAGCCACAGGGGCAAGGATTCATGGCAGCCACGAGCATGAAATTGGCGGGGAAGGTTAGTGTGCCGGTAGCGCGGCTGATGGTGACGATCTTGTCCTCCAATGGCTGGCGGAGCACCTCCAAGACGTGCTGGCTGAACTCGGGTAGCTCGTCTAAGAAAAGCACCCCGCGATGTGCCAACGAGATCTCACCAGGTCGCGGCCAGTGGCCACCACCCACAAGGCCAGCGTGGCTGATCGTGTGATGTGGCGCGCGGAAAGGACGTTCGGTAATCAGCGGCTGATCGGCAGGCAAAAGTCCGCTCACCGAGTAGATCTTGGTGATTTCTAATGCTTCTTCTACTGTCAGTTTGGGCAAGATAGAGGGCAAGGCTCGTGCCAGCAGTGTCTTGCCTGCCCCTGGAGGCCCTGTCATCAACACACAATGAGCTCCGGCAGCAGCTACTTCCAAAGCACGTTTGACATGTTCCTGTCCTTTCACATCACGGAAGTCAGTGCCGTAGCGTGGTTGATCTAACAGGTCATAATCGAAATCTGAACGATAAGCCGGTATAGGGCTCAACCCCTGTAGGTGTCCGACTAGCTCAGCCAGGTTGGACACAGGGATAATTTCTATGTCAGGCACTAGGGCGGCTTCTGGGGCGTCCTCGGCCGGCACGAAGGCTTTCTTGTAGCCCTGTGCCCTGGCGACACTGATCATGGGCAACACGCCCGTAGTATGACGCACGCTGCCGTCTAGTGAGAGTTCGCCGATAAAAATGCACGATTCCAAATCAGGCCAGATTTGCCCGGAGGCGGCAATAATGCCCACTGCGATAGGAAGATCGTAAGCAGGGCCTTCTTTACGCAGGTCTGCCGGAGCTAGGTTTACGGTGATGCGTTGCGGGGGAAACCGACAGCCCGAGTTCTTGATCGCTGCGCGAACGCGCTCTCGGGATTCCTGCACGGCAGTATCAGGTAAGCCAACAATGATGAAACTGGTGAGACCCTGTGAGATATCCACCTCGACTTGGATCGCCGCACCATCCAAGCCGAGCACAGCGAAACTGGTTACTTTGGCAAGCATGGGTGTCTCCTAATCAAGGATGAAAAATCCAGATCACCAGGCAGTAAGTACGTTGGCCTATCGAGTACGGGTTCATGGCCTTTCAGCGCAAATGATGATAATAAATGCAATTGTAGTGCCAATACGCTGTTTCTCCAAAATACATAGGATATGGTCAAGGCAACGTAAATTTGACATTTTGGGGAAAATATCTATAATTTTAATCACAATAAGAAATGGCAATTTCCTCGTTGCCAAGGTTTCATGTATGGCGAGTCCACGTTTGAATCTTGCGAGCATTGTTGCTCCTCACGAATGACCCCCTTGCCAGGTTTTCTGGCGCATTGCTGCTAAAGCCAAGGCTGGCCAAAGAACATTGAGCATCACATTGTGCTATTGATGCCCTTGACCATTGCTGGCCCAATCAATCTATGCTTCAGGGATCAAGCGCTGCTGAGCCTTGTTGCACTATCCATGAATAGCGCATTTTTGCTGCTGTGCCACTGCTGGCTATAGCAATGTCTGCTCCATCCAAAGGCGCTGCCTCTATCGCTGCCGATGCCCATTCTTGCTGGGTCTGCCAATAAGAGTCCTGTCACTGCAGATGTGCATTCCTATCTCAAACGGAGGCTATCATGATTGACTATGCAAAGCGCCTAGCTACTGCTCGAACACGCATGGCTGAACAAAACATTGGCCTGATGTTCCTCAAACCAGGGGCAAATTTGTTCTACTTGACCGGTGTACGGCGCCAGGAAGCGGATAATACCGATGCCAACGCTTACGGGGATTGGGTTGTTGGTGGTTACATCGGTCTCAAAGATGGCATCATCCTCACTGCACCACGGATGGGCGGTGCCTTCTTCCAAGCGGAGGTTGAGGATAAGCCTTGGTTCGAATCCGTGCGTCTTATCCTCGAATCAGAAGACCCGGAGCAAGTGATGCGCCAGGTGATCAGTCGCTTCGATCTCCGTGGTAAGAAGATCGCATTGGATGACCGCACTTGGGCTCAGACTGTGCTTGCCTTTCGCCGACTTTTGCCGGACGCTGAGTTTGTTCTGGCTTCTACAGTCACTGGGCCAATGCGCATGATCAAGGAAGAAGCTGCCATCGAGCTAATGCGTAAGGCGGGTGAAATTACCGATGGCGCATTCCAGCGAGCGCTTGCCATGCTCAAACCGGGTGTCACTGAGCTAGAAGTGGCTATGGAAATTGATTATCAGTTGAAGCGATTGGGAGCTGACTATACCTCCTTTGTCACAGGTATTCGTTTCACGGGTCCTGGTCGAACCACTCCGAGTGCATTGGGTCGGGCTACAGAAAGATGTTTAGCACCCGGCGATTCTATTACTTTTGACTTTGGCTGCGTCTACCAAGGCTATTGCTCAGATTTTGGCCGCTCCGCTTTCGTGGGCGACCCACCAGCCGAATACATCAAGATTCACGAAATTGTCTTGCGTGCTCAACGAGAGGCAATGCAGGCAATGAAAGCAGGGCAAATCACAGCTTGCCAGGCAGACCGAATCGCACGCAGTGTAATCGAGAGCGAAGGCTACGGTGAATATTTCACGCACCGCCTGGGACACGGCATCGGTGTGACAGTACATGAAGAGCCATTCCTGGATGCTGTGAATCAAACTGTGCTGCAGACCAATATGACTTTTACTGTCGAACCCAGCATCCGTATCCCAGACCGTTTCAGCAACCGTGTGGAAGATGTGGTTCAGGTAACACCATCTGGATCGGTATCACTGTATACCACAGACCATCGCCTGTATGTGATTGATTAAGCGGATTGCATCATATTCGAGTGAAGGGGAAAAAGATGGCCAACTTTTACCAAGAACGCTTGGAGAAGATACGGCAAGCTATGCGCCAATGGGGCGCCGATTGGATGTTCCTCAATTATGGGCCTGATTTTACTTATATCACAGGCATCATCACTCCCATGTATTATCCTGTGCTCAAAGGTCACGGCGATTGGATCACCGGGCTGTTCTTTGGCCTAGACCAGGATCCGGTGCTGTTCTTACAAAAGAGCTTTGCCATCAACTTAGAAGGACAAACTTGGATACAGGACATCCGTGTGCTGCCCGATGGCGAGGATGCGGATGCTTTTCTGGCGAAGAACCTAGCTGAATTCCAGACAGCGGGTAAGACCATTGCAGTAAGCAAGATGCTCTGGGCGCAGTCTCTCTTGTCCTTGCAGGCGGCTGCCCCGCAGGCACGATTTATCCCAGCCACGAATGAAATGATGGACCGTGTTCGCGCTGTGAAAGATGAGCATGAGATACAACTTATGCAACGGGCTGCTGAAATCACAGATGCCGCACTCGCTGCAGTCATCAGGTCAATGAAAGTAGGCATGACCGAAAGAGATGTAGCCATTGAGGTGGATTATCAGATCCGGCGTTGTGGTGGTGATGGCTACTCTTTCTATCCCGGTATCATTTGTGTAGGCAATGACAGCGATCCACAGCGGCATATTTTGACACGGAACACGGATATGGTACTGGCTCCTGGTACTACTGTGGCTTTCGACTTTGGTGTCCTATACCAAGGCTATTGCTCAGATTTTGGCCGCTCTGTGTTCATCGGTGAACCTCGGCCTGACGCTCTATCAGCTTATCATTCTATTACTCAGGCCTCTCAATCAGCTATGAATGTGATCGCCGATGGAAAGATCACCCCTGCGCAGATTGCGGACTTGGTCCGGGATCGAGTTGCAGCCGATGGTTTTGGAGAATGGTATTGGTATTTGGGCCTAGGACACGGCATTGGTCTGGAAGTGCATGAATGGCCATGGTTGCGCCCCGGCTTTGATGAGCCTGTTCGTGCTGGGATGTGCTTCACTCTAGAGCCAAAAGTGTGGAAACCAGGTGTCTTTTATGTACGTTGCGAGGATGTGGTCGTGGTGGGCAAGGAACGAGCGAAATCGTTGACGAGGTTTCACTATGATCCCATTGTCATTGATTGAAAGGCAGGTGTGAGCATGGAACAAGGCATTGCACAGCAACTGGTAGTGGGTACCCATGGTGGCGCAGCGCAAGAATGTGTAGTGCTTAGGCAACAGAGCCAACTCTCTATTGTGCTGCGTCAACTACGCCGTAACCGCGGTGCAGTCATTGGTCTATCCTTGCTCATCCTGGAAATCTTGATCGCTATCGCAGCACCATTGGTTGCCCCCTACAACCCGCTGGAGCAATCTCCACTTACTGCACTCAGGGGACCTTCAACGAAACACCCGTTTGGTACTGACGATGTCGGGCGAGATATCCTCAGTCGAGTTATCTATGGTGCGCGTATCTCCCTGCGTGTTGGGCTGATCTCGGTGAGCATTGCCGCCACAATTGGTACTGTTCTTGGCATCATAGCTGGTTTTTATGGCGGGCGCTTAGATAGCCTCATTATGGGCTTGGCAAATGTCTTGCTGGCATTCCCTGGCATCTTGCTTGCGCTGGCAATTATTGCTGTTCTTGGCCCAGGCCTTTTTAACGTGATGGTCGCCGTTGGCATCGGGGGTATTCCCACCTACATTCGCGTAGCTCGTGGTTCCACCTTGAGCATCCGCAACTGTGATTATGTAACAGGAGCAAGAGCTGTTGGTTGCAACAATTATCGGATTATGTTGCGTTATATCCTTCCTAATGCTCTTCCCCCGCTTATCGTGCTGATGACGGTGGGCGTGGCGGGAGCTATTCTGACTGCATCGGGTTTGAGTTTTCTAGGCCTAGGAGCACAGCCACCCACGCCTGAGTGGGGCGCGATGCTGAACGCTGGACGCACCTACCTACGCCAGGCGTGGTGGGTAGCAGTGTTCCCAGGGTTGGCAATTACCATTACGGTATTGAGCATCAATATGTTGGGCGATGGCTTACGCGATGCTCTAGATCCAAAATTGAGGCGCTGAGGGTTACGATGGACAGTCGCACCCGGTTGGACATCCTGAGTATGGGGTTGCACAGCGTGGTCCGGTCAAATCACCAAGATGGTGAACTGGCCCTCGAATCAAAAGGAAGGAGGTGAAACATGCAGCAGGCCCTCATCCTTGGTTCCTGGGCCAGCCCCCAGGTTTAATATTGCCGGCTGATACCAAAGCCAGACCCCGTAGCAACGGGAGCCGAAACATCGGCTCGTGGGCGGTAGGCTGGGACCTCCCACACCCATTTATCATTCTTTTTACAGGAGGTTAAGAGATGTCTCGCTCACATACTATTCTGATTTGTACACTGGTGTTGGCTGTGGTTCTGGCTGGCTGTGCAGCACCAAAGGCGACACCAACACCTGCTCCAACAGCAGTTCCACCACAAGCTCCAACATCGGCTCCAACGGAGGCGCCAACCGCGGCACCGACACAACCCGCCGGCCCACAGCCAGTCAAGGGTGGTACCTTAGTGGTGTCCCACGGCAGGAACGTTGCTGATACACTGAACCAGCATACCAGCATCTATACAGTGTCGCGCATGGTCGCACGCCATGTCCTCGACACGCTTGTTGCTGTCAATCCTGCCGATGGCTCCATCAATCCCTGTTTGGCCACCTCGTGGGAGATCTCCCCAGATGGCAGGGTCTACACCTTTAAGCTGCGGCAGGATGTCAAGTTCCACGACGGCACGCCATTCAATGCCGAGGCCGTCAAATTCAACTTTGACTATACCGCGAGGCCGGATGTCCGACACGGATTCGCCTGGTCGGCAATCGGGGGCGAGAACTATGAGAAGTGCGAAGTCGTGGATGAGTACACGGTGAAAATCTACTTTAAGGAGCCCAATTCAGCATTCCTGCTCAGCTTGAGCGATGGTGGCCTAGGCATTGACTCGCCCACAGCGATGCAGCAGGCGGGAGAGGATTATGGGGTTAAGGTGCTGGTTGGTACAGGCCCATTCAAATTCAAGGAATGGGTGAAAGACGACCACACAACGCTCGTGCGCAACGACGAGTACAACTGGGCACCAGCATTCTTCAAACACCAAGGCCCGCCTTACTTGGACGAAATTGTCTATCGTGATGTGCAAGATGTTGCGACGCGGGTAGCCGCTCTAGAGGCAGGAGAACTGCACGTAGCCACTGTAACCGAACCCTTTGTGGCACAACTGCGAGCCAACAAGGACCTTCAGATTGTAACCACACCCAAAGCAGGCACGTCGCGTATGTTTACCATGAACCTAGGCAAGCCGCCCACGGATGACATCCGCGTGCGCAGGGCAATCAATCATGCCATCAACAAAGAAGCCCTGTTGCAACTCCCAGCCTGGTCTGGTATCGGCAAGGTGGCAATTGCTCCGCTACCTTCCAACATGGTGCCCAATGGCGATCTGAGCAGCCTCAAGCCCTACGACTATGAATACAATCCAGAAAAAGCCAAAGCGCTGCTCGAGGAAGCAGGGTGGAAAGTAGGCGCAGATGGCATCCGTGAGAAAGATGGCCAGAAGCTTGTCCTGGATATGGTTACCACAGCTACCAGTGTCCCTCAGGTGGAGCCGATCGAGCAGATGCTGCGCGAAGTGGGCATCAAGATGAACATTCGCACTGGCGATTTCAATTTCTGGATTTCGGAGTGCGAGAAGGGGAATTATAACATCACCTTGATGAGCGACAGCGGCTACAACTCTTTGTTCCTGTTGGAGGAGTTCTGGCTTTCAACCTCTGCAGGCAACTGGCAAGCGTACAAGAACCCGGTTGTTGATGAGCAGTTAGCCAAGATGCGCGCTGCTACGACGCAGGAAGACTATTGGAAAGCTGCCTTTGCTGTCATGGCAGAGACCATGAAGGATGCCCAAGCCGTGAATGCATGGGAGCAGCAGTACATCTACGGCGCTTCTGCCAAGGTGCACGATATCGGCTTCAACGAGATCGGTTTCCCCTTCTTCTACGACACCTGGATTGAAAAATAAAGTACCAACAGGGAGCAAGGGTAAGACCTTGCTCCCTGTACTGACCTGATGTGGAGTAGAGAATATGTGGCGTTACATCCTGAATCGGCTAACCTGGGTTATCCCGGTACTTCTAGCTATTTCTTTGCTCGTTTTTTCTATGCTGCATCTAGTACCCGGAGATCCCGTCCGTGCTATGTTCGTTGAGTCAGGGGGTGCGACGGCGGAACAAATTGCGCAAATCCGCCACCTACTCGGCTTGGATCAGCCTTTGCACATCCAATATCTGAACTATATTGGCAAGGCACTCCGTGGCAATCTAGGGCAATCCATTATTACGCAACAGTCTGTTTCCGAACTAATCCGTTCTAATTTCCCCAGCACCTTCCAGCTAGCACTGGCAGGGATGAGCCTGGCTGTCCTTCTGGGGACGTTCTTGGGAATAGTCGCTGCCCTGCACCACAACTCGTGGTTTGACAATTTGACTATGCTCATTGCTACGCTGGGCGTTTCCATGCCAAGTTTTTGGCTTGGTTTGTTGCTTATCTATTTGTTTGGTATCAAGTTGCGCTGGGTACCAATCACCTCTGGCACAGACCTGAAACGCCTGGCATTGCCCGCGTTTGCATTGGGATTCCAGGCGGCGGCAATCATTGCCCGCATGGTGCGTTCTAGCCTTCTGGAAGTGCTCAAGGAAGATTATATCCGCACTGCCCGCGCCAAAGGCCTCAGCAATTCGGTGGTGATTCTCCGCCATGCTCTCCGCAATGCCCTTATCCCTGTAGTAACTGTGGTTGGCTTGCAATTTGGTGGTCTACTAGGCGGAGCGGTAATCGTGGAGAGTGTATTTGCACGGCGTGGGATTGGGCAATTGCTGGTTGGTGCACTGCAAGCTCGCGATTTTCCCCTCGCCCAAGGGTGTGTGCTGTTTGTGGCTGTTGCCTATGTTTTGGTGAACCTTGTCGTGGATCTGATTTATGGTTTCCTTGATCCGCGTATACAATACCACGCAGATCCAAATGCCTTCTAGGAAGCAGGTTCAATGCCAGCTCATTCCTACTCTTAACGAGCAATTCTGCTGCACGCTCACACGAGGACAGTGCTACTATTCAACAGGGAGGAAACTTTGTCTGATCTAAAAGCAGCTTTGCGCAGGGTCCTGCGTAGAGATGTCTTGGCCATTTGTTTGGTCATTTTCTGTGCGGACATTATGTCGGGTATCGTCTCGCCTTCTTTCTCGCTGTATGCTCGACAACTAGGTGCGTCGTTGACCTTTATTGGTGTTCTCAGCAGTACTGTTGGTGTAACGCGTCTAGTCGTCTCTATGCCATTTGGTCTGCTATCGGACAGAGTCGGGCGGAAAACTGTGGTTACGCTCGGAATGGTGAGTTTTGCTGTTGCATTGGCACTCTTTGCCATAGCACCTAATGCTTATTTCCTGCTTATTGGGCGAGTTATTGACGGCATAGCCATGGTTTGTACCTTTTTGATCGGTGCAGCATATGTCAGTGACATTGTAGCTCCAGAAGAGCGAGCGCTGGCATTTGGCTTGTATTCTACTGCTATGGGGCTTGGTTTTACGGTGGGCCCTCTGGTGGGAGCTGCCGTTGCAGTACGCTACGGCATCGCTGGCAGTTACTGGGCCGGGGCTATAGTGGGCCTCACGGGGGCCGTGATCGCAGCGAGTTGCCTCAAGGACATTCGCTCGGATGAGGCAACGGTGAATCACCAACGGCGTTCACCATGGGCAGATTTGCAGCAGATGATGCACAATCGCAATCTAATGGCAGGTTCTCTGGCCAATCTTCTGATGAACATGGTTTTCAGTGGAGCAGTAGTCAACTTCTTCCCTGTGTATGCCGCACAACTAGGCATCCCCCAAGCCATGATCAATTCAATGTTTTCCGCTCGAGCGCTGACCTCCGCATCTGCACGGCTACCAACCGGCGCCATAGCGAGCAAAATATCGAGCCGCATTGTTATGCTAACAGCTCTCATGATCGCGGTGGTAGCGATGTTTTTGTTACCTCACACCCAGCAACGCATTTTGCTCAGCTTGCTCCTGATCTTGGAAGGCATAGCTTTTGGTTCATTCCTGACCTCTGGACAGATTTTCGTTGCACAGCATTCCGCTGCCGATACACGCGGAGCAGCCGTAGGCGCTTATAGTGCAGCGGGCAGTCTGAGCAGCATCTTCAGCCCTATTTTGTTGGGTGTCGTGGCTGACTTGGGAGGTGTGCAGACCGTCTTCTGGTTGACCGGGCTCCTTGTCTTGCTTGGGATAGCCGCGATAGAGTATCTTTATAAGGGCAAGAACCCCGTTTACCCTCTGCTCAAACAAATAGGCAAACTGGCTAAACGCTCAGGCTTTTGAACGTCATCATAGGTACAAAACTCTGGGATGCTAAAGCGCAATGCAAATTGCGACTTTTGCTGTTTCCTCGCTTTACGAACAGCGTTGTCTAGAGCACTGTGTGCTTTCCTCACATCTCCAGGATTCGCTGAATTGACAGAGCCGCAGTAAGAGGTACAATATGACAGTAGACCTATGGCATACGAACGAAGCACGACCAATCCCATTCTAGTTATTGGCGTAGCCGGAGGTACCGCTTCGGGCAAGACGACTGTTGTCCAAGCTATCCTTGACCGGGTGGGCCGCGAGCGCATCGCGCATATCCAGCACGATTCCTACTACAAAGACCTCAGCCACCTGCCACTGGAAGAGCGCCGGAAATTCAATTTTGACCATCCCGATGCCTTGGATACACCTTTGCTGATTCAGCACCTGCAGGAACTGCGTCAGGGACACTCTGTGCAGATCCCTGAGTATGACTTTGCCACCTATTGCCGCCTTCCACAAACGCGCACTGTCCATCCGCGCCCAGTGGTTATAGTGGAAGGCATCCTTATCCTCGCTGAGCCAGCGCTGCGTGAGTTGATTGACCTCAAAATTTATGTGGACACCGATGCCGATTTACGCTTGATACGCCGCATCAAACGGGACATCGCTGAACGAGGGCGCACCATTGAATCGGTTATTGAACAGTACCTAGCAACGGTTCGCCCGATGCATCTGGAATTCGTAGAGCCTTCCAAGCGCTATGCAGATGTCATTATCCCCCTTGGCGGCCACAACGTCGCTGCCCTGGAATTGGTCACCGCGAGAATTCTCACCTTGCTGGATAGAGCAGAACCGGAGAAAGGCTAATGCCTTCCCCAAGCACCAGCGCTCGATTATTCAGGCTCTTTGGTCACATTAGTGTTACACATCCTAAGGAGGGCACATGCCTGGTTTGCAAACCTTAAACTTGGTTGGATGGAGCCTTGCTGCGATGCTCGTGCCTGTTGGCTTGGCACTCTTGGCTATTGGTGCTTCCCGCGAGGAGCGCGCTGAGGAAGTGGCGACGACGGCACTCCTAGCCTTGGCAACAGCAACGATTGGCTATCTCATCTGTGGCTTTGCCTTCCAGTTTGGTGGCGTAGCTTTTGTCTCAGGTATGCCTGGATTACAAAGTTTAACTGCTGAGTGGTCGCCTTTGGATATAGCGTGGGGCCCTGGCTGGGGCGTGATCGGTTTACGGGGATTCCTCCTTGGCGGCGAGGTGTACAACACCGACGTGTACCTGCTTTTCTTCTCACATCTGGCGGGGGTAACCACTGCTGTGCTGGTGGCTTTGCTGGGGTTATGCCATCATGTCAAACGCATCTATCTGCTTATCGTCGGCTTGTTGGTCTCAGGGTTGATCTACCCCTTGGCTGGCAATTGGGTATGGGGTGGGGGTTGGCTGGCTAACTTGGGATTGAACCTCCAATTAGGACACGGCTTTGTGGAAGTAGCAGGGGCTGGGACGATCTTCCTATTGGGGGCGGCAGTGGCGGGGAGCGTTTTTCTCATTGTTAAGCCACGCCGTGCTCCTGAGACAGGCCCAGCCCAGTTGCCCCCAATCCATTTTCCTCTGCTCATGGTGGTAGGAGCCTTATTAGCTGTGGTTGGCTGGCCAGGGTTGGCGCTGGCGAACCCATTGATTCAGGATCAAGTCTCGGCGCCGCTTGTCGTGGTGAACTTGTTGCTAGGCGCTGCAGGCGCAGCTCTGTTCGTTTCGCTGTACACCTGGTTTGTTACAGATAAGCCAGATGCTTTGGCGATAGGACGGGGTACGGTCACGGGTCTGGTGGCTGTAAGCGCAGCCTGCGCTTTTGTTCCTGCCTGGTCTGCTTTGCTGATTGGCGCCGCAAGCGGGCTTTTGTTCCTGCTGAGCCTCTATGTCTTGGAGCATTGGCTGCGCCTGGACGATCCCAGCGGGACCATAGCGACGTTTGCTTTTCCTGCCATCTGGGGCATCCTCGCTGTAGCCGTCTTTGCCGATGGGCATTGGGGTGCGGGCTGGAATGGTGTG
>JBMFPM010000020.1:0-12978 GCA_049969135.1 Anaerolineae bacterium | reverse complement strand
CACAAGCTCTGGTCATTGCCACGGCTGCAGCCCAGGCACTGGAATGGGTGGGATTGCCTGAAGCGCAGTACGCTCTGGCCGAAGCAGCTATTTACCTGGCTACAGCACCGAAGAGCAACTCGTGCGGCGCCTATTTCAAGGCACTGCAGGAGGTAGAACAGGAAGGCATTACTGAAGTGCCTGACCATCTGAAGGACAGCAGCCGCGATGCCAAGGCTTTAGGACATGGCGAAGGCTACCTCTATCCTCATTCCTTCCCAGATCACTGGGTTGCGCAACAATACCTACCTGATCGCCTGCAAGGCAAATACTGGTACGAACCCGGTGAACTGGGGTATGAAAAGGTGATCAAAGAGCGCCTGGAAAAATGGCGCAAGGCACGCCAAAAGAAGCCCGATCCTGAACAGAAATAGGCTTTGTCAAGGCTCGTTGGGCGCGCTCTCCAGCAGTGTGCCGGCACAATAGGAACTGCGCACAAAGGGCCCACTTAACACACCGCGAAAACCTACCTCCCGGGCTATTTGGGCGTAACGTGCAAAAGTCGCAGGGGGAATGTATTCCTTCACCGGATAATGTTGTGGCGAGGGACGTAGGTATTGGCCGATGGTCAAGAAATCGCAACCCACAGCTCGCAGATCGTGCATCACCTGGATTACTTCCTGCTCTTCCTCCCCTATGCCAACCATCAGGCCTGATTTGGTGTACAGAGAGGGATTTGTTTCTTTGGCTTGCCTAAGCAAGCGCAAAGAGCGCTGGTAATCCGCCCGCGAGCGGATCTGTGGATAAAGCCGAGGCACTACTTCCACATTATGGCCAAGTACTTCGGGTTGCGCTTCAACGATGGTGCGCAATGCCGTTTCATCACCTTGAAAATCCGGTACCAAGACCTCTACCGTGGCAGTGGTGTTGCGATGCAGCGCCTCGATGCACCGCGCAAAATGTGCTGCTCCTCCATCTGGGAGATCATCCCGTGTGACTGAAGTAATGACCACATGGCGCAGGTTCAGTTGTTGTACTGCTTCCACCAAATGCTGTGGTTCGCCCTCATCTACAGGCTGAGGGCGGCCATGCTCCACCGCACAGAAACGGCAGTTCCGCGTGCAAACGCGCCCCAAGATAAGGAAAGTCGCCGTCCGGTCATGGAAACACTCGCCGATGTTCGGACAGTGTGCTTCCTCACAGATGGTGGCCAATGCCAGCCTGTCCAGCATGGACTTCATCTGCTGCCACACTTCAGGCGTGATCGCCCGGCGTGTTAACCAAGGGGGTTTTCTGTTTGGAATGCTTTGCTCTGACATTGTGTTCTTAGCCTTGTGTCGTTTGCTCTATTATACTCCAGCCATAACAAAAGCCGGAGTTTATGGCTCCGGCTTTTGTCATAATTCGAGAGCTGTCCCTAGACAATTTACCCATTTGCCATACGCAATAGCCAGTCTGGTATCCAGAATTTGCCCCAACCCAGAATGCTCAGCACTGTGGATAACAAAAAGATACCCACACTGATAGCGATGAGGATCTTGTCTCGACGCTGGTATATAAGCTGGTGCAACCACGTGCGCGGCGCTACACCAAAAGCGCGTAAATCCATGGCATCAGCGATCTCTTCGCCAGCAACAATGGCGCCAATTGTAACTGGCACAATCAGTGGCGCCAGCTTGCGGATCTGGCCTATGATTCCGCCTTCGAAGCGTTCCAGTTCATACCCCCGCGCTTTTTGAGCATCGAGCGTGATCGAGAAATCGCGGCCCAGGGTAGGCACAAAACGAAAGGCTAAATCGGTAGCGTAGGCAAATTTGTCCGGTAGACCCAGGCCACGGAAAGTAACGCCATAAAGCCTCGGGTTCACTGTATAGGGTATGATGATCGCAAACCCGCTAATCGCCAGCATGCGCGTCATCTGGCTGAGACCGAACATGATGCGCTCCGCAGTGATGGGGAAGTTGATCTTGCGCCCGAGAATGGGAAGGGTGAAAGAGGGGAGATAAAAGAGCACATGCTCTTCGGTATAGACACCGGTCCCCCCTCTTCCAGTCACGAACGCAAGCAGGGTGAGAAAGGTGATAAACCCGCCAACCAGCATCCACACCCGCCTGGTCTCACGGAAGGTAATCTTGGCCACCACAAACTGTCCCAACGAAACTGCTAGGAAAAGCAGCATCACGCGCAGATCCCAGAACTGGATAATCGAGAACAACATACACAGCATGAAGATGAACCGCGCTCGCGGGTCCAGCTTCTGTATGATCGTATTCCGTTCTCGATACTTCCAGGTGACCAGCATCTAGCGGCCTGCTCTCCGTGCAACTGCAAAATAGGCTACCAGCAAGATGGGTAAGAGGATAACCATATTTAGGATATTGGGCACGGCTGCGGGCATGAATTCGCCGATGATCGCGGTCATCAAGCTGTAGCCATTAATCCAGATGTCCGCAATAGAGGCAAAACCAATGCCCACAATCACGCCTAGCGCTCCCCATACCTCTGCGGTAGCCACATCTAGATGAACACGCTCCAGAAGAAAGCGGCCTGCAACGACGAACACACCCGCGATGATCGCTGCCCAAGCCCAGAAGCTAAAGTCCTCGATCTCACCAGTCCAAGGGCCGATGACCTTCGGGTTCACGAACACGAGCACAGCAAAGACAGCCAATAGCGCTATAGTAACAATCGTGAGAGCATTCAGGCTGCGCTTCTTGTCGGCGAAGAGGAGGACAAGACCTGGGACAAAGCCCATCAAGCCATTGCCCATATCCCAGGCGGGATAAACGCCCCAGCCACTCAGGAAATCACCCAAGATGTTGCCAGCCGCACCGGTGAAGAAACCAACCACCGGACCGAAGATATAGCCGAAGAAGATCGGGATGACAACCGCTGGGCGCAGAGCGACCTGGCTGACCGAAGGCATGGGAATGGTATTAAAGACCCAACAGAAAACGCCGTAGAGTGCTGCACCGAGAGCCATGTAAACCACCTGTCGGGTCCCAACCTCCCAAGCTTTGTTCTCCGATGTAGCAAGATAGATGAGAAAGATCAACACCGCACCGATGGCGACAAAGACTGCCCACATGATCCCCTGAAGCTGTCCTCCTGAAGCGACGTTGACGATCAGCATGAGGGCTATGAGCACAGCAAAGAGGACTATCCAATTTAACAATTTCTTTTGCATCTCCCTTCTCCTTTCTTTTGAATAATCAGCTTATCCCCGTGCCCTTCCCTCCACGGGGCGAAGCTACCAAAACTAACTGGCTAGTCCAAAGGCTGAAGAATCCGCAGAAACGTTCGCCCCCAAACAAGCGAGTGCCTCTGCCCGCATGAACCGTCCCGTCCGTCCGAGCATGGCCAGGTTCGTCTGCAGCAGCGAAGTTGGGTAAAGATGACATTCTCTGAGCAACTCTAGCTGCGAAAGCGTTTCTTCCGGCTTCCCATCCGCTACAATATGGCCATTGTCCATGAGAATAACGCGGTTGGCATAACAGATGGCTAGGTCAAGGTCATGAGTGATGAACAAAATGGCAGAGAAGTAAGGCAACTGCAAGATAGAATCCATAAACTCCATGTAGTTACGATAATCTTGGCCTGCCGTAGGCTCATCCATGGCCAATATACGCGAGCGCATCGCCAGGATGGCAGCGATGCTGACCCGCTTCTGTTGGCCAAAGCTCAACGCTAGCGGGGAATATTCTTCCAAGCCGTTCAAGTTCAAAACACGTACTGCTTCCGCTACACTAGCTTGGATGTCTTCCGCACTGTAGCCTAGATTCCGGGGTCCGAAAGCGAGCTCTTCCCGCACTGTTGGGGCAAAAAGCATGTGGCTGGGACTCTGGAACACATAACCCAGTGTGCGCGCCAACTGTGCCGTGCTGGTTTGGCGTGTATCTTGACCAGCAACGACTACCCTACCCGCCGTGGGTTTCAGCAAGCCAATAGCGTGCTTGACCAGCGTGGTCTTGCCCGCTCCGTTGGGCCCTAAGATAGCAATCACATCCCCGGGATAAATAGCGAGGTTAATATCATGCAGGACAGTCGTGCCCTCTTCATAGCCAAAGGTCACATTCTCAAACACAACCAAAGGCTCGTTATCGCTGGCAAGGGGTGCAAAAGCAGGAAACACATTTCTTGCTTCCTGCTTATCTTTGGCTTTCTCAATCACTAATGGGGCTGGTAGTTTCACCTCACCGTACTCGACAGTACGTGCAAAGCCCTCCAGATCGCCGAAATAGCGTTGCTGCCCCTGTTCTAAGAGCAGTGCTTTGTCCGGCCGGATGGATAACACGTCTTCCACACGGTGCTCGATGATGATAATTGTACGCCCCTCATCCGCCAAACGACGCATCATGTCCAGCGCTTCGCGAGCACTAAATGGGTCTAAATTAGCAAGCGGTTCATCAAGAAGGAGAACCGAAGGACGCATAGCTAGCGTTCCAGCGATGGCAACTTTTTGCTTTTCACCACCAGAAAGGTAAAACGTCTCGCGATCACGGAGGTGGCTAATACGCAAATACTCCAGGACTTCTTCCACAGTAGCAAGGATTTGATCCCGAGGCCAGCCCAAGTTTTCCAGGCCGAAAGCCACTTCATCGCTGACGTAGCTACCCATGATCTGCTTCTCAGGGTCTTGAAGCACTGTGCCAACAATACGGGAGATATCAGCTAACCTCATGCCCGTAGTATCTTGCCCATGAAGCAAGACCCGGCCACACAAGTCGCCTTTGTAACTGCGAGGGATCAAGCCATTGATGCAACGAATTAGGGTGGTTTTGCCGCAGCCGCTGGCTCCGGCTACCAGCAATATCTCACCCGGCCACAGTTCAAAGGAAACGCCCTGGATAGCCTGCTCGGAACGTGTATGATAGCGGAAAGATAAATTTTCGACAGTAACAGCCGGCACTTGTGCAGTCAATGATATAACCCCCCGAGCCAATCATTGAGGATGCATCCCAAGCCCCGCGCACAATTATAGTTAGTTTGCTATGGGAGTCAACCTGTGGAATTCGCTCAGCTCTCCCATTGCAAGAAAGGGGGCCTTTTTGTGCCACCCTTGTTTTGGCTTATAACAGCATTTTCCCGGCATAAGAGATGAGGAACATTTTTACAGCTTACGAAAGGCATGGTATACTCTAGCCAAATGCGATCAGCTGTTTCCAGACATCATGAAGGCAGAGCAGGGTGCCTCTCATTTGGCAATTCGAGCTTACCATGAACCAACGTTATAACATGATTTCGGCCTGCATCCAGAGCATGAGCAAATTACCCCAATCCATCCTAAAGCGGATAAAGGCTCTGCTGGAGAACCTGCGCTTTGATAAAGGTTCCCGTCTTGAGGATTTGCTAGCGCAGCTATCGGCAGAAGATGCTCGCATTCGCTGGGAAGCAGCAGAGGCTCTTTCACGGTACGCCAACCAGCCAAAGGTAGTCGAGGCATTGATTGATGCATTGGGCGATCCACATCCATTCGTGCAATGGCAAGCGGGTGAAAGCCTGACAAAGTGCAAGGATACACGCCTCTTAGATCTTTTGAAGGGAGCGCTGGCGAGCAAGAACCACTTGCGCCGCAGCGGTGCAGCGTACGTGCTGGGTAAACTGGGAGACAAAAGTGCAATGGGGGCTCTGTGCAAAGCATTGGATAGCCGCAATGCTCAAGTGCGTTGCAGTGCTGCAGAAGCACTCACCCATCTAGCTGACGCAAGCGCTCTGCCTGCGCTGGTGAAGGCTATGTCTGATGATGATGCGCATGTTAGGCGAATTGCTGCACAAGCTCTTGGCGCTATCGGCAGCCCAGAAGCAGTACCCGTACTGCTCAATGCCTTAGAAGACAAAAGCGCCCCTGTTCGTGCCAGTGCTGCCGCAGCGTTGGGCAAAATAGGAGAGCAAAAGGCAATGGCAGCCCTCCAACGGCTCTTGCATGACCACGACCCAGGTGTCAGGTGGCATGCTGTGCGCGCTTTGAGTATAATTGGCGATAGAGAGATCTTGCCTTCCTTAACTGTATTGTTGCATGATGAAACAGAAGTGTTTGGCTTGTCCATCGCAGAGGCTGCGCGTCAAGCGATAAACAGCATTGAACAGCGGGAGAAAAAACAGGCACGCCGAGAAAACTCGCGCGTGTCGTGATTGCGGATGTGCCAAGCAGGAGCAGTCCAGATGATTTCATGTCCATATTGTGGTACGCCCAATCGGCGAGGAAGTAAATACTGTAGCAACTGCGGTCAGCGCCTGGAAGCAGTCTCCGCTATTACCTGTACGGCTTGTGAGAGGTTGAACCCGCCCGGCAGTACCTATTGTGCATTCTGCGGTGCTCTCCTCACCCCTGTTCGCCCGACATGGGAAGGAGAGGAATCCAGCAAACAAAAACCGGAAAGCATAGAGGCTGCTCTCCACCGCGAATTGCCATCTTGGCTTTACGAGCAACCTGCTACACCATCTGAGACTGCCACTCGCCCTTCCGCTGCACCTCAAGCTGTCGCCGCACAGCCACGGATGGAAGAGCAAAGTAAATACCTCCAGGATATCCAGGGCGTATTGCCAAGTACAGACACATGGCTCTTCTCATCTATGCAGCGGGGGATAAGAGAGGTAGCTCCGGCTACGGACGACGCAACAGGCAAGAGAGCGGAGAGGCGCAAAGGTTGCTTACCGCTAGGGTTGGTAGCTGTATGGCATTTGATAGGATTTTTCATCCCTCACTACGTCGGCAAAGGATGAGGAGCAATAATGGCACTGACACGTGAACAGGTCAAACATGTCGCCGATCTAGCGAAACTGGGTCTGACGGAAGAAGAAATCGAAACATATCGCGAACAGCTCTCAGCCATCTTGGACTACTTCGCTATGCTACAGCGTCTCGACACCGAGGCCATTCCTCCGACGGCTACTGTCTTGCCTCTGCACAATGTGATGCGCGAAGACAAGCCTGGGCCTTCGCTTTCACGGGAAGATGCACTGGCCAATGCCCCTGCAGCGGCAGACGGTTATTTTCAAGTGAAAGCGATCCTAGAGTGAGGAGTGAGCAGTGATAAGTGAGTACATAGTCATTATGCACAAGCATTCCTACCAGGGGTGATATGTGAAGCTGTATGAATTAACCATCCACGAGGCACTGGATTTGCTGCGCCGCCGGGAAATCTCCGCCGTTGAATTGACACAGGCAGTCTTGGACCGCATCGTGGATGTGGACAATGATATCAAGGCGTATATCACTTTGCTGCCAGAAACGGCGCTCGAAGAAGCGCGCCTGGCAGACGAGCGCCGTCACGCAGGTATGGATGGGCTCCTCTTAGGCATCCCCTTGGCGATCAAAGACGTGATTTGTCTGGCTGGAGCGCCTACTACCTGCGGCTCGCGCATTTTGGAGCCTTTTATCCCACCGTACGATGCAACTGTTATCGAACGGCTGCGTCAGGCTGGCGCTGTATTCCTGGGGAAAACCAACACCGATGAGTTTGCCATGGGCTCGTCAACAGAAAACTCGGCTTTCTTTACTACGCACAACCCTTGGGACTTGTCCAGAGTGCCCGGCGGTTCAAGCGGGGGGAGCGCTGCTGCTGTGAGCGCTGATGAAGCCTTGGCTGCACTGGGTTCCGATACAGGAGGAAGCGTACGCCAACCCGCTTCACTATGTGGAGTAGTGGGCCTCAAGCCTACCTATGGGCGCGTATCGCGCTACGGGTTGGTAGCCTTTGCATCCTCGTTGGACCAAATAGGACCGCTCAGCAAAGATGTCACGGACTGTGCCTTGCTGCTCAACGTGATTGCTGGCCACGATGCACGGGATTCTACTTCACTGAATATGCCTGTACCGGATTATACCCAAGCTCTACGCCCAGAGATCAAAGGGCTACGCATCGGTGTGCCGCGCGAATACTTCGCCACAGGCATACAGCCTGGAGTGGAAGCGTCAGTACGCCAGGCAATCCAGGTGTTGGCAGATCTCGGAGCCGAAATCTCCGAGACTTCACTGCCCCATACAGAATATGCTCTGCCTACCTACTACCTCATTGCTCCAGCGGAAGCTTCAGCGAACCTAGCTCGCTACGATGGGGTCAAATACGGGTATGCAGCACCTGATGCCTCTGATATTTGGGAAGCGTATCGCAAGACTAGGCAGTATGGTTTTGGTGCAGAAGTAAAACGACGTATCATGTTGGGTACTTATGCTTTATCCGCTGGCTACTACGATGCCTATTATCTGAAAGCGCAGAAGGTGCGCACCCTGATCAAACAGGATTTCGATCGCGCTTTTCAACAATTTGATGTGCTCGTTGGACCAACCTCGCCCACTGTAGCTTTCAAAATCGGAGAAAAGATAGAGGATCCATTGCAGATGTACTTGTCAGATGTCTTTACACTGGCACATAATCTCGCAGGCATTTGCGCCCTTTCGCTGCCGTGCGGCTTTGCCGATGGCTTGCCGGTAGGGCTGCAAATCAGCGGACCGGCACTGGGCGAGGAGATCATTTTGCGTGTTGCCTACGCGTATGAGCAGGCAACGCAATGGCATACCTACAAGCCTGCTATAAAAAGCATATCCGAGAGTTCACCGCAGAAAAGTGAGGAGTACAGACGATGAAAGTCATTATCCCATTGGCCGGCTTTGGCACCAGATTGCGTCCCCACACGTATACCAAGCCCAAGCCGCTCGTCTCTGTGGCTGGGAAGCCAGTCCTGGGCCACATCCTGGACAAACTGATGGATTTGGACATAGAAGAGATTATTTTCATTGTTGGCTACTTGGGCGACCAGATACGTGATTATGTTACCGCCAATTATCATTTTCCTTCGCGCTACATTGAACAAAAAGAGCTCAAGGGACAAGCCCATGCCATCTACCTAGCCAAGGAGCATATCTCTGGGCCTGTGCTGATCATTTTCGTGGATACGATCTTTGAAACTGACCTCAGCACGCTCGCCCAAGAATCCGCTGATGGCATCATCTATGTTAAAGAAGTGGATGATCCGCGCCGGTTTGGCGTGGTCATGCTGAAAAACGGGGTCATCACAAAGCTGGTCGAAAAACCGGCTACCCCAGTTTCCAACCTGGCTGTTATTGGGCTTTACTACGTCAAAGATTCTCAACTGATGATCGAGTGTATTGACGAATTGATCCGCAAGGATATCAAGACCCAGGGTGAGTATTTCCTGGCAGATGCCTTTCAGTTGATGATTGACCGTGGGGCCAAGTTCGTCGCCCGGACGGTAGAGGTCTGGGAAGACTGTGGCAAACCCGAGACCGTGCTACACACGAATCGCTACCTTCTGGAACACGGCGGAGCTCAAGAGATAGAGACTGAGAACTCGGTATTGATCCCACCGGTGTACATCGAAAAAACGGCGATCATCAAAGATTCGGTTATTGGTCCCTATGTCAGTGTAGCGGGCGGAGCGGTGATCATACGCTCTATCATCCGGGATTCCATTATCAACGAATTCGCTCATATCGAGGATGCTAACCTGAGCCAATCCCTGATTGGTAAGGATGCCCATGTGCGAGGTTCTTCTCAGAAGCTAAACGTGGGCGACTCTTCCCAAGTGGATTTTGCCGGCAATGAACGCGACTAATCGTACGCAAGTAGAATGCTATTCAGGTTATACATATGCCCAAGACCCGCGTTCCTTTGTCCTGGGTGATAAGCAGCGAACTATCAAGGATATATGCAGGAGATGGCGTGAGCCGACAGGGCCTTGTTTCGAGGTGCTTGCTGATGATGGTATGATGTACTTGCTTAGGTATAACGAAACAGCCGATACATGGCATGTTTCCACACGGTGTAAATGATGTGATCTTTCTTTGTCCCTGGCTTATGAAATGGACTGATTACAAGAGAAAAACAATAGGAGGATAGTCAAAGATGATTATTGGCGTGCCCAAAGAGATCAAAGACAACGAATATCGGGTTTCTGTTACGCCTGGAGGGGTGCATCAACTGGTAGAAGAAGGTCACCAAGTGCTGATTGAGCGGGGAGCCGGCGAGGGTAGCGGCTTCACCGACAGAGAATATATGGAAGCTGGTGCAGAAATAGTAGCTGATGCGGCCGATGTTTGGCACAGAGCCGAAATGGTGATGAAAGTGAAAGAGCCCTTGCCACAGGAATATGGGTATCTAAGGGAAGGGCTTATCCTGTACACCTACTTGCATCTGGCCGCTGATGAGGAACTGACGCGGCAATTGATTGCCCGCAAGGTTACCGGCATTGCCTACGAGACTGTCGAGTTGCCAGATGGTTCCCTGCCCCTTCTCACCCCAATGAGTGAAGTGGCCGGCAAGATGTCTGTGCAGATTGCTGCGCACTATCTGGAGAAAATGAATGGTGGCCGAGGCAAGTTGCTTGGCGGCATACCTGGTGTCTTGCCTGCTGATGTCGTGATCATTGGCGGAGGTACTGTTGGAACCAATGCCGCTGTTGTGGCTTTAGGCATGGGCGCTTCGGTATTGATTATCGACATCAATGCCGACCGCCTGCGCTATCTGACGGAAGTATTGCATGGCAATCTAAAGACACTCATTTCTACCCCACACAATATCGCTGAAGCAGTGCGCCGTGCGGATGTGGTTATTGGGGCGGTGCTGGTCAAGGGTGCCAAAGCGCCCCGCTTGGTTACACGAGCCATGGTGTCTACCATGAAGCCAGGGAGCGTCATTGTAGATGTCGCCGTGGACCAAGGTGGGTGTGTCGAGACAACGCGTCCTACCTCCCACAGCAAACCCACGTTCATTGTAGATGGCGTGGTGCATTACTGTGTTCCAAATATCCCTGGCGCGGTACCGCGTACCTCTACGTACGGCCTATCCAATGCTACTCTCCCTTATGCGCGTAAGCTCGCCAATAAGGGCTTTCTGCGCGCAATTCAAGAGGATAGCGCATTAGCCAAAGGGGTCAATACGTACAAGGGTCATATTACCTATCCAGCCGTGGCAGAAGCCTTTGGCATGGAGTACCGTCCCTTGGAGGAATTGATCTAGGCGCTTCACACTGATATCCGGAGTTTGGTAAGGATCCCTGATGGAATACGAGCCGACCATCGGTCTTGAAACGCATGCGCAGTTGCTCACCGCATCCAAGGTGTTTTGCTCTTGCAGCAGTAACTATGCTGCAGCGCCTCCAAACAGCTTGGTTTGTCCTGTTTGCCTGGGCATGCCTGGTTCACTTCCGGTGATTAATCAACGCGCGGTCGAGTACGTGATCATGACTGGTTTGGCGTTGAATTGCCGTATCGCCGAGTTCACGCGCTTTGACCGCAAGAATTACCACTATCCCGACCTGGTCAAGGGCTATCAGATTTCACAGTACGACCTGCCCCTATGCCGCGACGGTTGGATAGAAATCCGGGTGGGTGAGAAAACCAAACGGATAGGCATACAAGACATACACTTGGAAGAAGATACGGGCAAGCTCATCCATACTGAAGGCCAAAGCTTGATTGATTTTAACCGGTCAGGCATACCCCTGATGGAGATCGTTACTAAACCAGATTTCGCCTCGGTCGAGGAAGTGCGTGAATATGTGCTCAAACTCCGCCGCATACTCCGCTATCTTGGCGTCAGCTCAGGCAACATGGAGGAAGGCGCTATGCGTTTCGAGGCGAATGTATCTTTGCATCCCGTGGGGACGGCTGAGTTGGGCACGCGGATCGAGATCAAGAACCTGAATAGCTTTAGGGCATTGTTGCGATCACTGGAGTACGAGATCAGCCGCCAGGAACAGGTGCTATGCCATGGCGGGGAGATCCACCGGGAGACAAGGGGTTGGGATGATGAACGCGGCGTGACTTTCGTGCAGCGCAGCAAGGAGTTCGCGGATGACTACCGCTACTTCCCAGAGCCCGATTTGCCTCCCTTGGAGGTTTCCCGAGAATGGGTGGAAGAGATTCGCGCCAGGATGCCCCAATTGCCTGATGAGCGCTACTGCCGCTTTACGTCGGAGTACGGCCTGTCGGCGTACGATGCTGGATTACTGACGGATGATCGCCCTATTGCCGATTATTTTGAGCAGGCAGTAGCTATAGCAAAGGCTAAGGGCATTCAACCTAAAGCCATCGCCAACTGGATCACCAGCGAACTGTTCCGCCTGCTCCGTGCCACTGGCGTGGAACCAACTGCCATCCGGGTGCCACCCGCACAGCTTGTTGAGCTCATTGCATTGCTCCATGAGAACCGGATTACCATGACTAGCGCCAAGCATGTTTTGGAGGTCATGTTTCACACTGGCAAACCTGCTCAAGATATTGTGGCCGAGGAAGGGCTGTTGCAAATCGCGGATGCAGATCAGATAGCGCCCATTGTGGAAGAAGTTATCAGGGCAAATCCAGAGGCAGTAGCACAGTATAAGAGAGGCAAAGAGACCGTGCTGCGCTTTCTTGTCGGCCAAGTCATGAGAGCTACAAAGGGCAAAGCAGACCCAAATGTAACGGCTGAACTAATCAGGAAGAAACTGAGCGTTTAATTTTGAAGAAGGGAATCGGAGGCAGTATAATGTCCAGTCGCGAGACAATACGAAAAGTAGTCTGACGATTGTAAGGGGAGGTGAGCCAAGGAACTCAAAACAGATACGTCGGTTGACACGATAGAATTTCGAGAACGGCGGGCAATTGCTATGCCGCTATAGATTCACTTTTGCAAATAGTCAAATGAGAGGAAAAATTCAAAGGAGAATTAGCAACAATATGAAGAACGAATTGAATCCATTTGAGAATGCTCAACGACAACTGGATATCGCTGCTGAGATCCTGAAACTGGATCCAGGGATGCACGCTTTCCTTCGTGAACCGATGCGCGAATTGCATGTCTCCCTGCCCGTGAAGATGGATGACGGCACGGTCAAAGTATTCAAGGGCTTCCGGGTGCAATACAATGACGCCCGTGGCCCATGCAAAGGAGGCATTCGCTTCCATCCCCATGAGACTATCGATACCGTACGCGCGTTAGCTGCTTGGATGACATGGAAATGCGCCCTGCTCGACCTACCCCTGGGCGGGGGCAAAGG